>CAYPKL010000247.1:0-20633 GCA_964411285.1 uncultured Rikenellaceae bacterium | reverse complement strand
TTCTATGATTTAATGTCAGAATCTATTACACGCCACTGATTTTTATATGGAGGATGATAGTATTGTTCCAGGTTTGGCTCTGCAGAAGCCGGAGAAAACATTTTTCAGAAACGTACCACAAACCGGTACCTTACCGCTAATAACATTCTCCGGTGCTGGACAATAGAATTACTGAGACGTATCTCAAACAGATACCTGCCTGGCAATAACATGCCCAGAAGGTGCTTGACAATTGAATTCCAGAAGCGTACCTCAAACAGATACCTGCCTGGCAATAACATGCCCAGAAGGTGTTTGACAATTGAATTTCAGAAGCGTACCTCAAACAGATACCTGCCTGACAATAATATGCTCTGAAAGAGCATCCGGAAACCATTGACTTCTCTGAAAGAGAAAGATGTTAATAACCTCCGGTGCAACCGGAGGTGAGGCGCCCATCACAATATTGCAGCTCCGAAGGTGCTGTACTACTACGGGAAATACTTTTCATCAATATTAAGCCCGGCCTTTTGTATAAGACTCCTGTATTTCTCTTCAAATGACCTTCTCTCATGATGCTCCCTTTGATTCCTGAAATATTCAATCAGATCACCCAAGTCATAATAAGAATATGTGAATATCTGAAATTTTCAGTAATACTAAATAATTGACAGGAAATATAAATGTAAAGACTTCTAAATAAGTAATATATAAGGATGACTGCATGGCCTCCTTATCAAAGTTATCAACAAAATATAAAAAAAGGTGGAGCAAAGTGGAGGAAAGTGGATAATTTATTCTTATTTTAGCAGTTTATTGAGAAAAAAGGGATATGGCCACATTTATAGGCGATTACACGTGCAAAGTTGATGCCAAAGGAAGGATAATTCTTCCGGCAGCATTCAAGAAGCAGATGCCTGCCTCTGCACAGGATCACTTTGTGGTAAGGAAAGATATTTTCGAAAACTGCCTGGTGCTTTATTCACTGGATGACTGGACCAGGCAGCTCGAAAAAATCAGACAAAAAATGAATCCCTATAACCGCGAACACAACAGGTTCCTGAGAAACTTCTTCAAAGGAACGGCTGAACTCTCTCTCGATAATAACAACCGGATGCTTATACCAAAAAGGTTTTTTGATCTTATTGGGGCAGAAAGGGATGTTGTTCTTGCAGGCCAGGATGGAAGAATCGAATTATGGGCAGCATCTGTCTACGAAACGATTGACATGCCTGCTGAAGATTTTGCTGACCTGGCCGAAAAACTTTTAGGTGGAAGCACAAACGAGCCTTTGGAATAATGTTTTACCATGTGCCTGCATTGCTTGAGGAAAGTATCAGGGGGCTGAATATCCGTCCTGATGGTATCTATGTCGATGTAACTTTTGGCGGCGGAGGTCATTCAACGGAAATCCTTAAAAGACTCCGGTCAGGCAAGCTTATCGCATTTGATCAGGATGAAGATGCCGGGCAAAACGTCCCTGACAATAAAAAACTCGTATTCCTGAACCAGAATTTCAGGTTCTTAAAGAACAACCTCAAGTTCAACGGGATCGATTCAATAGATGGATTGATAGCAGATCTGGGGGTCTCATTTCATCAGTTTGATGAGCCTGAGAGAGGTTTTACATTCCGTCAGGATGCACCTCTCGATATGCGCATGAGCAAAAAGGGATCAGTTACCGCAGCCACCCTGTTAAGGACTCTTGATGAGAACGCAATCGCAAAGATCATGTACGATTACGGTGAACTGGTCAATGCAAGGAAAATTGCAAGGGAAATAGTTCAGGCACGCGCAGTAAAACCCCTCACAAAAGTCAGTGATATTATCGGCGCTTTGGGCAGGATGGCGCCAATGCGCCAGGAACATAAGTTCTACGCCAGGGTCTTTCAGGCT
Organism: uncultured Rikenellaceae bacterium; assembly: GCA_964411285.1. Classification (GTDB taxonomy): domain Bacteria; phylum Bacteroidota; class Bacteroidia; order Bacteroidales; family VadinHA17; genus LD21. The sequence goes on along the minus strand of CAYPKL010000247.1, from coordinate 18,758 downwards.
CTTAGAATTACTGTCAATCACGAGATTGACTATCTGAAAGAGATGCTTGAACAAGCGCTGGAAATGCTGAAAAAAGACGGACGGCTGGTGATAATTACATACCACTCCCTTGAAGACAGAGTCGTAAAGAATTTTATGAGAACAGGGAATTTTGAAGGAGAGGAAAAAAAGGACTTCTATGGTAACCTGATAACTCCCTTCATCTTAATTAACAAGAAAGGAACTATCCCTGATGAAAGGGAGATTGACGAAAATAACAGAGCCAGAAGCGCAAGGCTCAGAATTGCCCAGAAGATTTGAGCCATGGCTGAAGCAAAGGAAAACAAGGATAAGAAGCCAAAATCAGGAAACTTCGTAAAGGAGCTTTTCAGCGGGATAATATTCTCTGATGTGATCGTTCTTAAAAATATCTGGTATATCATCATGCTGACGGTGCTTGGGGCGATCTACATAGGCAACAGGTTTCAGGCTGAGAAGATCACCAGGGAGACTTCCAGACTTTCAAGAGAGGTTCGTGACCTCAGAGCCGAATCACTATCGACATCAGCCAGCCTCATGTATGTAAGCAAGCAATCGGAGGTGTTCAGAATGGTAAGGGATAAAGGGCTTGGCCTCGAAGAACTTAAAACGCCTGCATATAAGATTATAATCGATAAGTAACCAGTAAATGGCAGTAAGGGACGACATAGTATTACGTAGCGGAATAGTCTATTTTATTATAGTCCTGATGGCTGTCGCATTACTGGTCCGTATTATTTTCCTTCAGTTCGTCCAAAGAGGCAAATGGGAGGCAATGAGTGAGAAATACATTTTTAAAACCGATGAAATGCCGGCAAACAGAGGGGATATTCTTACTTATGACGGACGATTACTGGCAAGCTCCGTTCCATATTATTCGATCTATATGGATACACGAAGTACAGGTATGTCGGCAACAACCTGGTCACAGGGAATCAGTGGGTTATCGGAAGGCCTTTCCAGGCTGATCGGCGTCAGATCAGCTGCCGGATGGAGAGCAGTGATCACTGAAGCCAGAAGAAAGGGCGACAGGTATTTTCTGATACAGAAAAAGGTCGATTATGCAACCCTCAAAAAGCTCAGAGAACTCCCGATCTTCAGGGAAGGTCAGTACAGAGGAGGACTTGTGGCCCGGCCTGAAAACAAGAGAATCCTTCCGCACAGCGATCTTGCAGCAAGGACAATAGGGTATCTGAATATGGGAGATGAAGGCACGCAGGTCGGACTTGAAGGTTCGTTCAATAAAGAACTTGCAGGAAAAAACGGAGTTGTTGTAAAGCAGCGGCTTACAGGTGGCGACTGGATACCGGTTGATGACGGGGACAGTGTTGAATCGGAAGACGGTAACGACATTGTCACAACCATCGATATTGATCTTCAGGATGTTGCCTCAAGCGCCCTTGAAAATCAACTGCGAAAGCATAATGCACATCATGGATGCGCCGTCCTGATGGAAGTGGAAACCGGTGATATAAAAGCTATCGCCAATCTTGAACAGGATGGCTTTGGCCGGTACCGCGAAACATATAATTATGCTGTTGCCGAGAGCACCGAACCCGGATCGACCTTCAAGCTGCCTGCTCTTATGGCTGCAATCGAAGACGGAGTGATCGACACCGGCGATATTGTTGATACCGGGAATGGAACTGTAAAATTCTATAATAAGATCATAAAAGACACAAAAGAGGGGGGGTATGGTAAAATTTCAGTGAGACAGGTCTTCGAGAAATCATCCAACGTAGGGACATCAAAGCTGATCACTGATCATTATAAAAATAATCCTAAAGATTTTGTCAACAGGCTCTATGCAATGAGGCTTAACCAGAAGCTCGACCTTCAGATAAAGGGAGAAGGCGCTCCGCTGATCAGATATCCGGGCGATAAATTATGGTCGGGCCTTTCGTTGCCGATGATGTCGCACGGATATGAAGTTCAGATGACGCCATTGCAGATACTTACATTTTATAATGCAGTCGCCAACAACGGGAAGATGATACGGCCCAGGTTTGTGACAGAAATCCTCCGTAACGGGTCGGTGGTAAAGAGTTTTGGCACCGAAGTCATAATTAACTCAATTGCATCAAGGTCGACAATAAGGAAAGCCCAAAAAATGATGGAAGGAGTAGTAGTGCATGGCACGGCGACTAACCTGAAGAATGCCAACTACCAGATTGCCGGGAAAACAGGCACGGCACAGATTGCAATGGATAAACGCGGATACAGGCAGGGCTCCAGAATATCTTATCAGGCTTCATTCGTGGGATATTTTCCTGCTGAAAATCCTCTCTATTCGTGCATCGTGGTTGTGAACGCACCTTCTAACGGTGTCTATTACGGAAACATAGTTGCCGGATCGGTATTCAAGGAGATCTCCGATAAGGTGTACGCAACAACTTTCTTCAGGGATTACAGGGAAGAAAATAAGGAAAAACTGACAGCCTCCGCTCCTGAAGCAGGCAATGGTTACCGGGAGGATATCAGGGAGGTGCTTGGCGACCTTGACATAAGTTATAAAAGGAGCTCAAAGGAAGACTGGGTAGCTACACGGGAAAGCGGCGACACTATAAGGCTGGTAGGGGTTGATGTGAAAAAGGGTCTCGTTCCCGATGTACGGGGAATGAGCCTGAGAGATGCAATTTTCCTTCTTGAAAATTCAGGGTTAAGAGTCAGATACAGCGGGAAAGGCAGGGTTCTGCGGCAATCGCCCGGGCACGGCGCAAGGGTATGGGATGGTAGTATTGTCTCACTCGACATGAATATGTGATGAATATGACAGGAATTAGTGATATAATCAAAGGTGTGGATGTCATATCCATCAAAGGCGAAAAGAATCCTGAAATAACCGGTGTAAGTTTCGATTCCAGAAAAGTTACTCCGGGTTCTCTGTTTGTTGCAGTCAGGGGAACAAAAACCGACGGTCATGAATATATTGAGTCAGCAGTCAGAACCGGAGCTTCGGTTGTAATATGTGAACAACTTCCTGAACATCCTGGTACAAAGATAACCTGGATAAAAACCTGTGATTCTTCAAAGGCTCTCGGCCAGGTCTCATCCAATTTCTATGGAAACCCTTCTTCTTCCCTGAAACTTGTCGGCGTGACCGGTACAAATGGAAAAACGACGATCGCCACTCTCCTGTACAGAATGTTTACAGGGCTGGGATTCAAAAGCGGGCTTTTCTCAACAGTATGCAATTATATAAATGACAATGAGCTTCCTGCAACCCATACCACGCCCGATCCGGTTCAGCTGAACAGCGCCCTTGCTTCAATGGTAAGTGCGGGATGCGATTATGCATTCATGGAAGTCAGCTCTCATGCAATTGTCCAGCAGCGCATAGCAGGACTGAGTTTTGCCGGTGGAATTTTCACAAATCTTACCCACGATCACCTCGACTATCACGGCACATTCAGCAATTATCTGAATGCAAAAAAGAGCTTTTTTGATTCACTTCCTCCGGGATCGTTTGCACTCACCAACAAAGATGACAGGAACGGACAGATCATGATCCAGAATTGCAGTGCCAGTTGCTTTACTTTCTCAGTCAGGAGCATGGCGGATTTCCGCTGCAGCATCATAGAGCAGGATTTTTCGGGAATGGGGCTCAGAATTCAGGGTGAAGAAGTATGGACAAGATTTATTGGCGATTTCAATGCCTCAAACCTGCTTGCTGTCTACGCCGCATCTGAATTGCTCGGGGCAGGCAGGAAAGAAATTCTTACGGTCCTCAGCGATCTCCGGCCGGTTCCGGGACGCCTCGAAACGATTGATGCAGTAAGCGGAATAACCGGCATTGTAGACTACGCTCATACTCCTGATGCTCTGTTAAACGTGATCGAAACAATCAATAAAATCAGGCAGGGGGGCAGGCAGCTTATAACAGTTGTTGGCGCGGGAGGAGACAGGGACAGGACAAAACGACCGAAAATGGCGTTGATCTCTGCCGAAGGAAGCTCCAAAGTCATTCTGACATCAGACAATCCCAGGACCGAGGATCCGGAAAAAATTCTGGATGAGATGGAAGCGGGAATTACTCCAGACCTCAGAAGAAAGGTTGTCAGGATAAGTGACAGGAGAGAAGCAATAAAAACAGCTGTAATGTTTGCCGACACGGGAGATGTGATACTGGTAGCGGGGAAGGGCCATGAACCATATCAGGAGGTTAACGGAATCAGACATCACTTTGACGACAGGGAAGAGCTGACGGCAGCTTTTAAAATAAAATAATGTACGGTAAGTAATGCTCTATTATTTATTTAAATATCTGAATGAACTTAACATACCCGGTGCCGGGATGTTTGAATACATCTCTTTCAGGTCGGCAATGGCAATCATTACTTCGCTTATCATTTCGCTACTTATCGGGAAACGAATAATCCGTTATCTCCAGATCAAACAGGTTGGTGAGGTCGTAAGGAATCTGGGTCTTGAAGGCCAGTACCAGAAAATAGGGACACCCTCCATGGGTGGTATAATAATTCTTGCCTCGATACTGGTGCCAACCCTTCTCTTTGCAAAACTCAATAATGTTTATATAATTCTTATGATGCTTACAACCATATGGTTAGGCTTAATAGGGTTCCTCGATGATTATATAAAAGTATTCAAAAAGAATAAAGAAGGGCTGGCTGCACGGTTCAAAATTGCCGGACAGATCGGTCTTGGTCTTATAGTCGGAATTACTCTATTCTTCAGCGACGATGTTATAATAATGGAAAAGGTTCCCCTAACGGATCTTTCAGAAAGGGAAAAAATTGAACTTCTCGATCCTGCAAATCCGTACTATGAAGAAGGGGCGGTTTCTATGGAACGGAAATCAACAAAAACGACAATACCGTTCATTAAAGATAATGAGTTCAATTATGCCTGGTTTGTTTCATTTATGCCTGAAGATCAGAGGCGGTTCTGGACTTGGCTTGTATTTGTGATCATAGTTATTTTCATTGTAACAGCTGTTTCCAACGGAGCCAATCTTACCGATGGTCTGGACGGACTGGCTACAGGTGTTTCGGCAATAGTCGGAGCCGCCCTTGGAATTCTTGCATACGTCTCCAGTAACATGATTTATGCTAACTATTTGAGCATAATGTATATACCACATTCTGAGGAGCTTGTAATTTTTGCAAGCGCCTTCATAGGGGCAACAATCGGGTTCCTGTGGTACAATTCCTATCCTGCTCAGGTATTCATGGGCGATACAGGCAGCCTCGCCCTGGGAGGAATAATAGCAGTTTTTGCAATTGTTATAAGAAAGGAATTGCTGATCCCGATTCTTTGCGGAATATTCCTCGTTGAGAATCTCTCTGTTGTGATTCAGGTTTCTCATTTTAAGAGGACCAGGAGAAAATACGGAACCGGCCGCAGGATTTTCCTGATGGCGCCTCTCCATCATCATTATCAGAAAAAAGGATTTCCGGAGCCGAAAATTGTAACCAGGTTCTGGATTGTAGCTATTATACTGGCTGTAATAAGTATTGTGACACTTAAGATCAGATAGTCATATGAAGAAGATAGTAATACTGGGGGCAGGAGAAAGCGGGGCAGGTTCAGCAATACTTGCAAAGAAGAAAGACTTTGATGTTTTTGTGTCGGACAATGGCCAGATCAAACAAAAATACCGGGAGATCCTTGATGCAAACAAAATAAGATGGGAGGAAGGCAGGCATACGATGGAGGAGATCCTTTCAGCTGATGAAGTGATCAAAAGCCCCGGAATACATGAAGATTCTACAATAGTCACCGCTATAAGGGAGCATAATATACCCGTTATTTCTGAGATTGAATTTGCCGGCCGTTATGCCACCGGTTTGAAAATTTGCGTTACAGGGAGCAATGGCAAAACCACAGTCACAAATCTTGTTTACCACATCCTTAAAAAAGCAGGAAAGAATGTTGCCATGACCGGTAATGTCGGCAACAGTTTTGCCATGGCGGTGGCAGAAGGTAATTATGACTATTATGTAATTGAGCTGAGTAGCTTCCAGCTCGACGGAATGTATTCCTTCAGGGCTGATATAGCCATACTTATGAATATCACGCCCGATCACCTCGACAGATACGGGCATAACATGCAGAATTATGTTGATTCCAAGTTCAGGGTAATCCGGAACCAGACGAAGTCGGAATTTTTTATCTACTGGGCCGATGATCCGATTATTAAAGCAGAACTGGCAAAGATGGATTGTACTATGACCCTTCTTCCGTTTTCGGCCGATTTACATGAAGGCATGGCTGCCTATATTGAAAAAGATGAATTAGTAATTGATTACCAACATAAAACCAACCTTATGACCATTCATGATCTGGCATTAAAAGGCCGGCACAACGTCTTCAATTCAATGGCAGCTGCCATTGCAGGCAAAGTTCTGACAATACGCAAGGAAGTCATCAGGGAGAGCCTGGCAGATTTTCAGGGAGTTGAACACCGACTGGAACCGGTAATCACCGTCTGTGGAATAAACTTTATAAACGATTCAAAAGGGACCAACGTAAATTCCACATGGTACGCTCTCGAATGTATGGAGACAGATGTGGTCTGGATTGCCGGAGGCATAGATAAAGGCAACGATTATTCAGAGCTGTTCTCTGTTGTTAAACAGAAAGTAATAGCAATAGTCTGTCTTGGCAGGGATAACAGGAAAATAATAGAAGCCTTTAATGACAAGGTTACAACGATTATTGAAACCACGTCAATGGAAGAGGCAGTAAGGTCATCATACTATCTGGCAAAAAAAGGTCAGACGGTTTTACTGTCGCGGGCATGCGCAAGTTTCGACCTATTCAACAATTATGAAGACCGGGGACGGCAGTTTAAACAAGCTGTCAGGAATCTTTAACTTTTTTAATTATGCAACAGGGCTGGCTGAAAAACACATTTAAAGGCGACCGGGTCATCTGGGCTCTGGTTGTCGTTTTTATGATCTATTCTTTGCTGGCAGTTTATAGTTCTTCAGCAAGCGTAGCTTACCTTAAACATGGAGGCAACACCACCTATTTCCTCAGAAGTCAGCTTTTTATGCTGATGCTAAGCCTTATAATTATTGTAATAGTACATTATCTGCCTTACAGGATTTATTCTTCGCTTGCAGGATTAATTCTTTTGTTTTCAGTTGGTTTATTGATACTTACTTTTGCAATTGGTGCAAGGGTAAATGAGGCTGTCCGCACCATAGAAATTCCTGGAACGGGATTCAGGCTCCAGACTTCCGACGTGGCAAAAGTTGCCCTTGTAATGTACCTTGCCCGTGCACTGTCACAATTTCAGGATGAACTGAGCAACTTCATGCTTGTAACTAAAAATTTAATGTTTCCCATTGCGGTTATCTGTGCTCTCATTATGCCTGAAAACCTTTCCACCGCTCTTATGGTATTTGGAATCAGTATGATCATTCTGTTCATTGGACGTGTACCATTCAAATTTCTTCTTGCTTATGTTGGAATAGCGGTGGTCGGAGTCGTGATGTTTGCAATGGTGCTTAGCATGGTATCGGAAAAGAACCGGGTTGAAGTCTGGAAAACACGTATCGAAAGGTACTTCTCCGGTGATACTAACGAAGATGCCGACTATCAGTCAAATCAGGCAAACATTGCAATCTCGACAGGTGGATTGTTCGGAAAAGCACCCGGTAAGAGTACCCAGCGGAATATTCTTCCACAGTCTAATTCCGATTTTATTTTTGCCATAATAATTGAAGAATATGGATTGCTATTCGGCGCTATTCCACTTGTACTTGCCTATATGATTCTGCTGTTCAGGGGAATACTGATTGTAAAAAAATGCGAAACAGCTTTTCCGGCGTTCCTGGTCATGGGCCTGATCGTGATGATATCCGTTCAGGCTATGCTGAATATGTTTGTTGCAGTGGGTCTTTTCCCGGTAACGGGGCAGACTCTTCCGATGGTCAGCTGGGGAAGAACCTCAGTGCTGGTGATGAGCTTTTCAATAGGAGCTATTCTGAGTGTAAGCAGGGTGATAAATGCCCGGACAAAACAGGAGGAACTTCCTGAAGAGGAAAAAACGGACGAGGGAGAAAAGATATATGAACCATCAAAGGCATAAGAGAATAATTATCAGCGGTGGCGGTACAGGGGGGCATATCTTCCCTGCTATCTCCATAGCCAATGCCTTAAGGAAAATAGATCCTTTCGTTGAAATACTATTTGTGGGAGCCGAAGGACGACTCGAAATGGAAAAGGTACCTGCCGCCGGTTACAGGATTATAGGGTTACCGGTAGCCGGAATGAGCAGAAAAAGCATGCTCAGTAATATTTCGGTATTGTGGAGACTTTTTAAAAGCCTTTTAAAATCAAAGGCGGTAATAAGAGATTTTAAACCCGATGTGGTTGTGGGAGTCGGGGGTTATGCCAGTGGTCCTATTCTCAGACAGGCTGGTATTATGAAGGTTCCGACCCTTATACAGGAACAGAACAGTTATGCCGGAGTCACAAATAAGCTGCTAGCCAGAAAGGCTTCAGTGATCTGTGTGGCATACGACGGTATGGAAAAATATTTTCCGGCAGGAAAGATTATTAAGACAGGCAACCCGGTGCGCCAGAGTTATGATAACCTTTTGTCTCTGCGGGATGAAGCCTTCAGGGTATTTAATCTTAAGGGAGATTTTCCGGTTGTGTTAATTCTTGGAGGATCGCTTGGTGCCGGTAGCATAAATGAATGCCTTCTGGAGAACCTGAACCTCCTGGTTGATTCCGATTGTCAGTGGCTATGGCAGACCGGGAAATATTATTATGATAATATAGCTGAAAAGGTTTCACATTCATTCAACACGAATATTTCATTATGCGGTTTTATCGACAGAATGGATCTTGCCTTTGCTGCTGCAGATATAATTATTTCAAGATCAGGTGCCGGGACTATTTCTGAACTGTGCCTTGTGGGAAAACCGGTAATCCTGGTACCATCTCCTAATGTGGCTGAAGATCACCAGACTAAAAATGCCAGGGCTCTTGCTGAAAAGGATGCTGCTTTGCTTATCCCCGATGGTCAGATAAAAAAACTGCTGATAAGCGAAGCCGTAAAACTTGTATCGGATAAGCAAAGAAAGGAGATGTTTTCAAAAAACATTGCAGGGATGGCTGAGCGCGATGCTGACCTGAGGATTGCTGAACAGGTACTTAAACTGACGGGAAGATGATTGATATTAAAAATATAGACGGAGTTTATTTTATCGGAATCGGCGGAATTGGAATGAGCGCTCTCGCACTCTATTTTCTAAACGGCAATTTCGCAGTTGCCGGATACGACAGGACCGAAACAGCCCTGACAAAATCACTTTCGGATAAAGGCTGCGATGTTACTTATGAAGACAATCCCCTGTTAATACCATCATTGTTCAGAGCTTCCGGTAATAAAAACAGAGTGCTTGTAATATATACTCCGGCCATACCAAATGAAAACCTTATCGTATCGTTTTTCCGGGAAGCGGGTTACAGGTTGTTTAAGAGGTCGGAAATTCTAGGTGAAATTTCTTCATACACTGATACACTGGCGGTAGCAGGGGCACATGGTAAGACAACTATTTCCACAATGATCGCCCACCTGCTGAAGCAGTCGCATGTCGACTGCTCGGCATTTCTCGGGGGCATCTCAAAGAACTATGGTTCAAACCTGCTGCTGGGTGCAGGCAATTATACGGTTATGGAAGCTGATGAGTTCGACAGGTCTTTTCACACGCTCCATCCTTTGATGGCCGTGATAACTTCTGTTGATGAAGACCATCTGGATATTTATGGTGATCAGGCTACCCTGATTGAAGCTTATAATGAGTTCTGCAGAAAGATAAAACCGGGAGGTAAATTATTTATTAACAAGAAGATACAAGATAATATAATTGTTCCTGAGGGGATCCGCTGCTTTACATACAGTTCATCGCTGGATGCTGATTTCAGTGCCGTGAATATAAAGCACTGCACTGACCACTATACATTTGATCTGGTTACTCCGGGAGGGAAGATCGATGATATTCATTTCCCCTTTCCCGGAATTGTCAATATTGAAAATCTTACAGCGGCTATAGCAGTTGCTTTAAGCTGCGGTGTCACAGAATCTGAGGTTCGAAACGCTGTACTCCTCTTCCAGGGTGTCAGGAGAAGATTTGATATCAGGGTAAATCTGCCAGGGCTTACTTATATTGATGACTATGCTCATCATCCTGAAGAAATCAGAGCTTTCATAACTTCTGTAAGGGAATATTTCAGGGGAAGAAAAATAACTGGAATCTTCCAGCCTCATCTTTTTTCCCGCACACGCGACCATGCAAAAGGCTTTGCCGCCATCCTTGATGAACTTGATGCTGTTCTGCTGCTCCCGGTTTATCCTGCAAGGGAAAAACCTCTCCCCGGCGTCTCATCTGAAATGATCTTTGAACTGATGAAGTCATCAGACAAAAGGCTGGTGACCATGGAAGAGGTACCTGCACTGATAGATGCAAAGAAACTTGATGTCCTGGTCACTATTGGCGCCGGTGATATTGACAAGCTTGCTGAACCAATAGAAATAAAGTTGAAGGATAATGTAAAATAATGAACAGGCTGATTAAAATATTATTACTTGTTCCAATAATTTATCTTATTGCAATGCCTGCTTATTATGCCCATACGGCATATATGAAACCGTGCAGTGGAATTAAGGTTACAATTGCTGATTCTGCACAATATCATTTTGTTACAATGAGGGATATTCAGAATACTATTTATGGCAGAAATGGCACCCTTACCGGAAGACCGGTTAAGGAGATTGAGCTTTCTGAAGTCGAAAACACAATGAACAGATACAAGGAACTGAAAACTGCAGAAGCTTATATCTCAATAGATGGCATCCTTCATGTTTATGCTGATCAGCGTACTCCAATAATGCGGCTGATGCCAAATGAAGGAGGAGACTATTATGTCGATACTGAAGGAGTTGTTGTCAGAAGGAGGAATCTTTACACCCCCCGTCTTCATATTGTTGGCGGCAACATCAACATTAATCAGGCTATGCTCAACGGGGTAAGTGTTCTTGATACAAGTATCAGGAACACTATTCTCAAAGATATATATTACATAATCAAGTACATAAACAGCAACGATTTCTGGTCTGCTCAGATCGACCAGATCTATGTTGATAATCATGATGAGATTGACATGATTCCAAGGGTTGGCAGCCATATTGTACACCTTGGAACAGCAGAGAATTTTGAAGTAAAGCTGAAAAACCTGGAAGTATTTTATGATAAGGTGCTGCCGGAAGTGGGGTGGAACAAATATTCCCTGATAAATCTTGCATATAAGGATCAGATAGTTTGTAAAAGAAGATAACAGTAATAACCATATTCTAACTATGAACAAAAAGGAACAGTATGTAGCAGCAATCGACATCGGGACCACAAAAATTGTGGCGATAGTTGGTACAAAAGACGAGAATGGGAAAATAGAGATTCTCGGGCTCAGCAAGGCTCCTTCAAAGGGGGTAAAACGAGGTGTGGTTCAAAACATTGAAGAAACCGTGAACGCAATTCAGACCACAGTGGACGATGTCCAGGCAAGATCGGGGATTATGTTTTCAGAAGTATTTGTGGGGATTGCAGGTCAGCATATCAAGAGCCTGAAAACCCGCGGATATATAATGCGGGAATCATTTGAGGATGAAATAAAAAAAGAGGAGGTCTTCAAATTAATTGAGGATATGTACAAAATTCATGTGGATATAGGTGAAGAGATAATTCATGTTATACCCCAGATCTTTATTGTCGACAATGAAACGGGGATCAAGAGTCCTATAGGTATCTGCGGGAGGCGTCTTGAAGCTAATTTCCACATTGTGATCGGCCAGGTTGCTGCTGCCAAAAATATCGAAAGATGCATCAAGAGGGCGAGTCTCAGTTTAAAGGATATGATCCTTGAGCCTCTGGCTTCAGCCGATTCTGTACTTACCGATGATGAAAAAGAAGCAGGTGTGGTGCTGGTTGATATTGGTGGCGGCACTACTGATGTTGCAGTGTATTATGACAATATCATACGGCATACCGCTGTGATTCCTTTCGGAGGAAATGTTGTGACAAGCGATATAAAGGAAGGCTGTGCAATATTGCTGCGCCATGCGGAACAGCTTAAGATTCAATATGGTTCCGCATTGGGAGATATTGCTCCGGATGACAAAGTAGTGTCGATTCCCGGGATAGCCGGGCGCGAGCCGAAAGAAATCTCTTTTAAGAGCCTGGCTTATATTATCCAGTCGAGGATGGAGGAAATAATTGATATTGTGAATTTTGAAATTCAGAATTCGGGTTATGCCGACAAGCTTGCAGCCGGTATAGTTATTACCGGAGGTGGTGCAATGCTAAAACACCTTCCCCAGCTGATGAAATTCAAGACCGCAATGGATGTCAGAATAGGTCTTCCGAATGAACATCTTACCGGAGCTTCAAGGAATGAGATTAGTCAGCCGATGTATGCAACCAGCGTGGGATTGATAATGAGGGGTTTTGAATATCTCGAAACCTATAAAAAGTCGTTTGTCGCCGGGAGAAAAGAAGATTTCATAAAATCCAGGAAAACTGTTAATGAAACGGTTAAAGAAGAAATAAAAGAAGAGATTCCTGAAGAGGGTGAAACAGTTCAGTCGGAGGGAAAAGTAACGCTTACGGAAAAGATAAAAGATATGTTCATGAAGATGTTTGAGGTAGAAGATCAAAAAATCACTAACTGATTACATGGTTATACTGTTATAGATGCACTGTTCATAAACAATTTAAAATCAATACGATGACTGACGATTTAATGAATTTTGATCTGCCAGTTGAAAGATCATCAATAATAAAGGTCGTAGGAATAGGCGGCGGTGGGAATAATGCTGTAAATCACATGTTTGAAAAGGGCATCAGGGATGTCAATTTTGTGATTTGTAATACCGATCACCAGGCTCTCGAAAGAAGCCAGGTTCCAATTAAGGTTCAGATTGGCGAGTCAATAACTGAAGGCCGCGGGGCGGGAAGTAAGCCGGAAGTGGGGCGTCAGGCTGCTGAAGAGAATATTAAAGATGTAATGAAAGCATTGTCGGGCAATACGAAAATGGTATTTGTAACAACAGGAATGGGGGGAGGAACCGGAACCGGAGCCATTCCTGTAATTGCAAAAGCCTGCAAGGAGGCAGGGTTGCTTACTATTGCAGTAGTTACAATTCCATTTAAATCTGAGGGAAAGATCCGGATAAGATACGCAGTTGATGGTATTACTGAGTTGAAGGATCATGTTGATTCACTTCTGGTTATAAATAATGAAAAGCTAAGGGAGATTTATGGCGATCAGGGTGTTTCAACAGCTTTTGCCAAAGCCGATGATGTCCTCACAACAGCAGTAAAAGGAATAGCTGAAATAATTACCGTTACAGGGTATATCAATGTCGATTTTGCAGATGTGGAGACAGTCATGAAGAATTCGGGGGTCGCTATTATGGGAATGGGTATTGCTGCCGGTGAGGAGAGAGCCAGGAAGGCGATTGAAAATGCACTATCTTCACCTCTTCTTAATTCAAATGACATTACCGGGGCAAAAAGTATCCTGATAAATATTTCGTCAGGTATAGGCGCGAATGAGCTTACTATGGATGAGCTTGGGGAAATTACAGATTATATGTATGAAACTGCCTCAGAAGACGCGTTGATAATAAGGGGATTATCGCAGGATGAAAGCCTCAATGACAGTATCAGCGTCACAGTAATTGCAACCGGATTCCCAGGGAACAGTATTTTTACTCCCTATAAGCATCCAAAACCTAAAAAAGTCGAATTACTGGCTGAAAATAACCCTGTTCCACCTCATGTAATCCCTGAAAAGGGAGATGATACTTTTAGTGTACGTAATAAAACTTCAAGAGAAATCATTTCCGACTTTGATGAAACTACACAGGGTGAGTTTGATTTTAATCACGACAAAATTACCCAGATCACCGAAATGAGGTCAAAAAGGATTCCTGAGGAAGAGGAAGGGCACGAGAAACCTGAAACGACTCTGCTGAAAGTAAAGCATATGCAGAACCTTCTGAAGAAGGAAGGACTTTCAAATAAAACGATGAAGGAGAATATTGATACTTTTGAAGATGTCCCTGCTTATATAAGAAGGAATATGTCACTTAAAGGCGGAGATAAAGCCAGTGAGAACAAAGTCTCTAAATTTACCCTCACCTCAGGTGAGGACGGGGGGCCGGAGCTGCGGGAAAATAATGCTTATCTAAACGATAATGTAGATTAAAACTATCAGCATAGTTCGTTTTTCCTATATTTGCCGGGTATGTTAAGGACTATTTTTATAGGATTACTGTTATCATTCCCGGTACTGCTTGCTGGCCAGAAGCAGGACACTTTAAAGCCCAGGATTAGTAAACAGTGGAATCTTTCTTCTGATCTCACTGAAGAGGTTATTATTCCCTTTGACACAGTTTTTACACTTTTTAACCGTTACAGGATTACTGACAGGTACTCACCTGTAAATGCAACTCTTGGCAACTACGGTCTGCCATTTTATCAGATCAGCTTTTTTGACAGAGTCACAGATCCTGATAAGTACCTGTTCAGTTATTACTATCCTCTCATGTTTCAGCCTGAAAAATACATTTTTATGAATACCCAGCGCCCTTTCACCGAACTTGTCTGGACCTACGGAGGGGCTCGTGAAATGGCTGAACAAACATTCAGAGTCCGTCATTCACAGAACGTTAACAGGTTTCTCAACTTCGGACTCGACTACGATATTGTTTATAGTCTGGGGCAATACAGCTATCAGAGGTCGGAAGACAAGGATTTTACTTTTTTTTCTTCATATTCAGGCAGCAAATACAAGATGTACTTTGCGGCAGGATTAAATAACCTACGGTCGGGTGAAAACGGAGGAATTAATCTTCCTGAACAGCTGCAGACTTATGATACCCGCGAAGTATCGGTATATCTTGGTGGATTGAATGAGGCTAACAGTTTCCTGAAAAACAGGAATCTGATGCTTATTCAAAAGTACACAATAGGATCCGGATCCACTAAGCAAAAGGACACCGCTTCTTCTGCAAAGCCAGGGTCATTCAGGCTGAGCGGGACATTCTCACATATACTTGTTATAGATAATAACCGACGGACCTATTCCGATAATTCACCGGGAACCGGTTTTTACGACTCAATTTATATAAACAAGGATGCAACATTTGATTCTCTTTTTGCAAGGAGTATTAAAAACACTGTCAGATTCGATTTTATTACCGATACAACGAGAAAATTCAGATTGGGAGGCGGAGCCGGCATAAGGAATGAATTGTTCAGATACAGCCAGATTGTCCCTACCCATATCGACACAGTCCCCTCTGACACTGCAAGCTGGAGAAAAGACAACAATGTTCTGGTAGGAAGATTGTACAACAATATCGGCGACAAATTCAACTGGGTGGCTGCCGGTGAATTATTTCTAAGTGGGTACAGGGCAGGCGACTTCTCTCTTAACGGAGTTATTTCCAAAGCATTTGACCTTAAAAAAGGCAGGGCACTGTGGACCATCACCGGTGGCATCGCAAACACTCAACCTTCAATATGGTACGACAGATGGGGAAGCAATAACTACGAATGGAGCAACAATTTCGGCAAGATCTTCAGGATTGACGCTGGTACCGGGTTTTCCTTTCCTGCCAGGAACGCCGATCTGAGATTTAACTATGCCATAATTGATAACTATACCGATTTCAATACGGAAGCTCTTCCATCACAGCATTCAGGGGGCCTTTCAGTGGTTTCACTCTATATGAAGAAGGACCTCAGGGCATGGAAATTTCATCTGACCACTGACCTGCGGGTTCAGAAAAGCAGCAACAATGAAATTCTCGACCTGCCACTCATTACTGTCAAATCTGCCGGCTATTTTGAGCATCTCTTTAATTTTAAAAAGAGCAACGGACAGCTGAACACTCAGATAGGTCTGGATGTCACGTACCATACTCGTTATAATGCCTATTCATATATGCCATCAACCGGAAGATTTTATCGACAGGATGAAATTGAAACTGGCAACTATCCATTCGTTAATGTTTTCCTGAATATTAAGCTTAGGAGAACCAGGATCTTTGTGATGCTCGATCACCTCAATTCAGGTCTTATGGGATATGAATATTATATGATACCTCATTATCCTCAGAATGTCAGGATGTTCAGGTACGGCTTAGCCTGGACTTTTTATGATTGAAAATTTTTCGTATCTTTGGCCCTCACAAAAAAGTAGATTCTTGATAAGAACCAAATCTTTGACAGGGCATCTGTCCACTCTGATATTAATCTTTGGAATTTTCCTCTCCTCCTGTTCAGATAACAATGTTAAAATCCATAAAAAGGACACCGTATCCTTTGACCTTGATTCAATAAAGGCCAGAGGAAAGCTGATTGCAGCAACAGACTATAATTCAACAAGTTACTTTATTTATAAAGGAGAACCAATGGGATTCCATTATGAACTCCTCCGGTCATTCTCCGAATATCTTGGAGTGGATTTTGAAATTGTCACCGAGAATCACCTTGAAGAAGCTTTTGATATGCTTCATACCGGTAAAGCTGACCTGCTGGCTATTGGTCTCACAATTAATTCATCGCGAAAAAAGGAGATTCATTTTACCGATCCAATCAGTAAAACCCGCCAGGTACTTGTACAGAGGAAACCTCAGGGCTGGAGAAAAATGAAAGCATCTGAACTGGAGAAAAGTCTGATAAGGAATTATGCAGATCTTGCAAAAAAAACTGTATTTGTTCAGGAAAGCTCTTCTCATGCCGTACAGCTGCATTCACTTACTGAAGAAACAGGCCAACCGATGACAGTTCTGGAGGTCCCGTTCGAATCGGAGGAACTTATTCAGCTAGTTCAGGATGGCGAAATTAATTATGCCGTTTGTGACGAAAATGTTGCTCTTGTAAATTCAAAATATTACCCCGATATTGATGTCAGTACTGCATTAAGCGATGTCCAGAACCTTGCCTGGGGAATACGGAAAACACATTCCGGAAAGCTTCAGGAAGAGCTTAACAAGTGGATCGGAACAATCAGGAAAACAGGGACCTATGCTACCCTTTATGCAAAATACTTTAATAATTCGCGTTCCAGCGCAATTATTAACAGCGATTTTTTCTCACTCAGTACAGGTAAAATTTCACCCTACGATGATATTATTAAAATTTACAGTGATACTATTAACTGGGACTGGCGTTTACTGGCATCACTTATCTGTCAGGAATCAAGATTTGACCCAGATGTAAAATCATGGGCAGGTGCTTATGGACTTATGCAGATTATGCCACGGACCGGGAAAAATTTTGGAATTGATATAACAGCATCACCACGGAATAATATTTATGCGGGCGTCAGGTACATCAACTGGCTTCATTCCATTTTTGATCCAAAGGTTCCGGATGAAGAAGAGAGAACCAGGTTCATTTTAGCTGCCTATAATGCCGGACCAGGTCATATTCTTGATGCCATGAAGCTGGCGGCAAAACATGGTTACGATCCAACAATCTGGGAAGGTAATGTGGAGGATTGGCTGCAGAAAAAATCTGAACCGAGATATTACAACGACTCTATTGTAAAAAACGGTTACTTCAGGGGTAAAGAGTCTGTAGCTTTTGTAAGCGAGGTTCTTGACAGGTTCAAACATTACAAGAACATTATTCACGAGCAAAAAACTCCGCTTTCCTATTCTCCGGGGAGGTAACCGATAAATAATGCAGAGCATTGTCTCACAGGTTTTTCTCCTCATGAGGAGATGCCGGAATATGCAGAGAGAATTCCAGGCCCTAATCGTACCTTATAGCCTTTACTGGTGTGATGGTGCTAATCAGTTGGGAAGGGACAATCAGCATCATGATTATTGCGGCCATTGTTCCGGCATTCAACATGATAATATGGCTTAACTGTAGATTAACAGGCACTGTTTTAATGTAATAAGAAGATGGATCGAGTGTTATTATACCTGTTTTAAGCTGCAAAAGGGCGAGACCAATTCCGATAATATTTCCCCAGAAAAGACCTTTCCCGATAAGATAAGCTGCCTGGTAGAGGAAAACCTTACGTATAGCGGAGTTTTCTGAGCCAAGTGCTTTCAGGACACCTATAAGATTGGTTTTCTCAAGTATGAGGATCAGAAGACCTGAGATCATATTGAATCCTGCGACAATAAGCATCAGTGTAATGATTATTATGACGTTCATATCCTGGAAATTCAGCCAGTCGAAAATCTGAGGGTATTTAATCCTGATATTAGTGACCTTGAACTTAGTCTCATCCTCAGCTATTCTGTACCCGACTGCATCCCTTACTGCAAGGGTCATTTCATCGAGCCTGTCAAAGTCATCAATAAATATTTCAAATCCGCTTACCTGATCGTCATTCCATCCGTTTAACCGCTTGATGTGACCGATATCACAGAAGACATACATTCTGTCAAACTCTTCAAGGCTTGTTTCATAAATTCCGGAGATAGTAAATTTCCTGCTCCGTGGAGGATCCTGAATAAAATGCATTGCAAAGGAATCGCCTCTCTTCAGCTTTAGCAGTTCCGATATTCTTTTTGAAATAATAACATCATTGGTCCGGCTGGTATCAGTTACGGTAAATGGTTTTCCCTCAACAATATTACTATTGAAAAAGCTCCAGTCAAAATCGCTTCCGACTCCCTTCAGAACGACTCCCTGAATCTCTTTGTCGGTTTTGATTATTCCGGCTTTTGT
>CAYPKL010000246.1:0-3546 GCA_964411285.1 uncultured Rikenellaceae bacterium | reverse complement strand
GACTTCGATTGTCTGTTAATGATAGAATATATCTCGTAATTGTCAATTGATTAATATTTTATAATTTTATTGGAATCAGGATGATTTAGTTATGCTGACACTGATTGTCAATTATAAAAAACATACATGAAGCAAATGAATTCCTGCAATCCGAAAAATCAGAATCGCCGAAGCTTTTTAAAAACCAATGCAGCACTCGGACTGGGCGCTGTTGCCTCCGGAATGATGGCCCCACTGGCCTGCACCTCCGGGAATAAACCGGTTAAAACAGAAAACCCGTCTTCAGGAGAGATGCTCGCAAGATACCAGGAATGCCTTGGCGGTCCTTTCCCCGGGGGTGTACCCCTGAATGCAGTACTGAGGGAGAAAATTTCAAAAGATGGATACCACATTGAATCGGTCACCTATGAAGTTCAACCCGGCGAAAGGATACCGGCATTACTACTGATTCCTGAAAATGTAACAGCGGAAAATCCTGCTCCGGGTATAGCTGTGTGGCATCAGCATAACGGGGAATATCACCTTGGCAAATCAGAGCCTGCAGGACTTGCAGGCAATCCAATGCACCACACAGCTGTTGCTCTTGTCCGTGAAGGATATGTTGTTCTTTGTCCTGATTCGCTATGCTTCGAGGAGCGTCAGGATCCCACCGGAATACTTAAAGGAGGTGAATATGAACGTTTTGAATTTTTACGTGAGGTTGTCAGGGGCCGTTCTCTTGCATGGAAAGACGTAATGGATATGAAAACATCCATTGACTATTTAAGCCAGCGGCCGGAGGTGATTCCTGAAAAGATAGGATGCTATGGCCACTCCATGGGTTCAACTCATTCATGGCTCGTAGGGCCTCTGGAGCCCAGGCTGAAATGCGTAATAGGCAACTGCTGCCTTCCAACTTACGAAGCAATTGAAGAGACTCATATTCTGCATTGCTTTCCAAACTTCGTCCCTGGTTGGAAAAAGTTCGGTGATACACCTGAGATTGCAGCCCTGATAGCTCCACGGGCTCTTCATCTTAATTTCGGGGAAGAGGATTCGGGAAGTCCGATTGAATCTGTTAAAAGAGGTATATCCCGGATAGCAGATGTATATAAAAAAGCCGGAGCCGGCGAAAAATTCTCCAGTTATATAGAACCAGGAGCGGGACATATCCTTTCAGAAACTATGTGGCAGCATGTTAAAGAGTGTTTCGCAAAAAACCTGAAATAGACATAACCTGAAATATGACTTAATTTTCCCTGAAAAAGTTCTTAAGTTTCAGGGGTCTGTCGGCATGGAATTACAAAGCTCCCGGTTGGACAGTCCGAAAAAGAGACGGAACACTTATAAGGCCTTAATTGATGTGTAGAATGTGTCTTCTTAGCTCCGGTACAGATTATTCAAAAAATGAGTAACAATAGGTTTGTTTCAGGTTGTATTAATAATTTATAAGATATGAAAAGACCCTTAGATCCTTTCAAAAATGACAAAAGTAATAGTTCCTCCAATCGCAGGGATTTTCTCAGGAAAGCATCCGTTGGCGGATTAGGTGCTGGATTTTTATTAACAAATTCTCCGGCAGAAATATTTGCTTCAACCGGCCCAGTTCAATCCGGAACCGCACCTGAGGCTAAGATAAAAATCACAGATCTCAGATGTGCAATAATGGGCGGTAGCCCGGTGGTACGTATTACAACCGATGCGGGTATCAGCGGCTATGGACAGGCGGAAACGGCAAAACCATACCTTAAACCTTTTGTGCTTTTTTACAAAGATTACCTGATAGGAGAGGATCCGACAAATGTCGAACGTGTAATGATGAAAATCCGCCGGATGGGAAGCTTCAAACCTTGGGGAAGTGCAGTGAGTGCAATAGAGATAGCTCTCTGGGACATTGCCGGAAAAGCAGCCGGAATACCAGTCTACAAGCTTTTAGGCGGGAAGATCCGCGATAAAGTCCGCTGTTATAATACAAACTATTCGTCACGCAAACCAGGTACAACGCCAAAAGAATATATCGAATACGGGGCTAATCTGAAAGCTTCAAAATATGGATTTACAATCTTCAAAGTAGCAGTGGGCTTTCATGGTGGAATGTCGAGAATTGTCCCCAATTTCACATACGGAAATACAGATTCACGCTTCCGCGGCCCATTAACGGAATATGGACTGAAATATATGGTGGATTGTGTTGCGGCCATGAAGGAGGGACTGGGGGACAGTTTTGGTCTTGCCCTTGATATGGGACCCGGATTTATGTTATCGGATGCGATCCGCGTTGCCAACATATTGGAACCTTTTAACCTTATGTGGCTTGAAGATATGCTTACGGGCGATTATACACCCTACGTGATGGCTGATGACTATTGTGAACTTACCCGCAGCACAACAACCCCTATTCACACAGGAGAACAAATTTATCTGCGGCAAAACTTCCGTGAACTGATTGACAGACATGCTGTACGAATTCTTGGCCCCGATCCTGCAGACGTTGGCGGCATTGCTGAGTTGAAATGGATAGGTGAATATGCCGACATACATGGCCTCCAGATTGCACCTCACGGTATTTTTGACGGAGTGATAGGGAATGCCGCACAGGCTCAGGTGGGCGCGACAATGCCCGAGAACTATATTGCTTTTGAATGTTGCCTTCCAAAACCGGAATGGTGGTATGACATTGTCGAGGGAATACCTGATCCTCTGGTAAAAGACGGATTCATGGAAGTTTCCGACAAACCAGGGTTGGGAGTAGATTTTATCGTGAAGGCTGCCCGTCAATACCTGAATGAAGAAGATAAAAATTTCTTCGATTGATGAGTAGATTACGGATTAACCTTTAAATTTCTGACAATTAACTTAATAGTTACTTATGAAAAATAAAAACCAGGCATCAGCTCCTTCCTTCAATGAGAAGGAGAACAAGAAAGAAGACGGGACCATGAATTCTCTAAGCCGTCGTACTTTTATGAAACAGTCTTTAGCAGCATCAGCCGGAGTGGTTGCGTCACCAAACCTTATTACTCCGGCAATGCAGAAAGTAACAGCAAAACCACCTATTAAAATCACCGATCTGAAATGTGCTATTATGGGTAACAGCCCGGTGGTTCGTATTACTACCGATCAGGGAATCGATGGGTATGGTCAGGCAGAAACAGCAAAACCCTATCTGAAACCATTTGTTCTTTTTTATAAAGATTACCTTATTGGTGAGGATCCGACGAACGTTGAACGTGTTATGATGAAGATTCGCCGGATGGGAAGTTTTAAACCATGGGGCAGTGCAGTGAGTGCAATAGAGATAGCTCTCTGGGACATTGCCGGAAAAGCAGCCGGGATTCCGGTCTACAAGCTTTTAGGCGGGAAGATCCGCGACAAGGTTCGCTGTTACAACGGAAGTGTAAGGGTGGAAAGAACAGGCAGTGAGCCGAAGGATTATTTGGATTGGGCTACAAGAGTAAAAGCCCTGCCTCAGGGATTTACAATTGTCAAAACTGCAGTTGGCTTTCATGCCGGGATGAACAGAAGCGTACCCAATTTCACTTACGAAAATACTTCTCCGTCATTAAG
>CAYPKL010000245.1:0-2884 GCA_964411285.1 uncultured Rikenellaceae bacterium | reverse complement strand
TTTATGACCGGACTCCACGCATTGCATATCATAATTGGATTGGTATTTATCGGTTTCATTATGGTATTTGTTGTCAGAAACAAAATCAACTCCGGGAATTTCGTCCTGCTTGAAAACAGCGGATTATACTGGCACCTGGTTGATCTGATCTGGATTTTTCTCTTTCCCTTGTTTTATCTCATTACATAAACCTTACGGATTCAATGGAAAATGAAAAAAATCATATAATACCTTACCGTACATTTCTTTATGTTCTGGCTGGGCTAATAACATTAACACTGATTTCAGTCACAATTACGCAAATATCGTTGGGAGCCCTGACAGTTGCTGTGGCCCTGCTGATAGCAGCAACAAAGTCCTTCTATGTTTTGAGGATCTTTATGCACCTTAAATTTGAGACAAGGATGTTTTCTATAGGAGTTGCTGCTGTAACATTGCTTATAGGCGTTGTAATAATAATAACTCTGCTCGATTACCTTTTTAGATAATTAGTTTTGTGTTAATTGTTATTTAGGATTTTGTATTTATTGGAACATGCTTAATTACAGGGCGTTTTTACTTTTGCCTTTAACCTTTTTACTTTTAACTTAGCATTAGTATGTATTCAACTGCGGGACCTGAAGCTTCAAATTTTGTATCTACTTTCAATACCTCCTTTTACCTTATTGCCGGTATTTCATTGATATTCCTGGTGGGGCTTACAGGTTTAATGCTATATTTTGTTTTCAGGTATAACAGGAAAAAGAATAAGACCGCAACTCAGATTGAAGGTAATAACATGTTGGAGATAGCATGGACTGTTATCCCTGTTCTTTTGTCACTCATTATGTTCTATTATGGCTGGGCCGGATGGAGGCCAATGAACAAAGCACCAAAAGATGCAATCAATATTACGAGTGTTGCGCGGATGTGGAGCTTTTTGTTTCAATATGAAAACGGGAAGGAGAGCCCCGATCTGATTATTCCTGTCAATACACCTGTTAATATTAACCTTGTTTCTCTCGATGTTATTCACAGTCTGTTCATCCCGGAATTCAGAGTAAAATCTGATATGGTGCCCGGGAGGGAAAAGTCGATGTGGTTTTCATCGGAGACCGAAGGAGAATATGACCTGTTCTGTGCAGAATATTGCGGACTCAGACACTCTTTCATGAATGCTAAAGTTAAGGTCCTTTCGATTGACGAATATGCTGCCTGGTATGGAGATACATCTTCTGTTTCCGGCATTGCTGAAGAAGTTACACCTGCCTCTCAGGGATTGGTCATTATGAAGAATCAGGGATGTTTAGCCTGTCATTCCACTGACGGATCAAAAATTGTCGGCCCGACTTTACTAAATCTGTTTGGAAGCCAACAAGTTGTAATCAGAGATGGAGCAGAATTAGCTGTCACTGTTGACGAAGTATATATAAAGCAGAGGATACTCGATCCCTCCTATCAGGTTGTAAAAGGATATCCTAAAGGAATAATGCAAAGTTATAAAGGCAAGGTGAGCGATGAGGATATCTCAAAAATAATTGAATACCTGAAATCTTTAAATGAAAAATAACCCGGGGAAAAGACTTAAGTATTACCTCGAGCTGGCTAAGTTAAAAATTATGTTGCCGGTAAGTTTTACGGGATTTACCGGATATTTTATTTTTGATCCTCACCTTTCAGGTAAAATATTTCTTGTAAGCCTTGGGATTCTTTTTATGTCAGTAGCTGCTTCTGTCCTTAACCAGGTACAGGAAGCAGAGATTGACGGTATGATGGACAGAACCAAAAATCGTCCGGTTCCATCCGGAAAAATCACATTTCAGCAGGCGATTCTATTCTTTTTCTTAAATCTTACCGCAGGAACATCTATAATTTTTATCGGTGGAAATTTAAATGCAGTTCTCATAGGATTATTTACCATTTTCTGGTATAATGCTGTATATACTTATTCCAAGAGAATTACGGCATTTGCAGTGGTTCCGGGAGCTCTGACAGGTGCTCTGCCTCCTCTTATTGGCTGGTTGGCAGCAGGAGGGGGAGTGTGGGATAAACCAATAGTATTTATTTGTTTTTTGCTTTTTACAGGACAGATTCCTCATTTCTGGTTGCTCATCCTGATGTATGGCGAAGAGTATAAAGCTGCAGGACTTCCAAGCCTGACAGATCGTTTCAGCCATGTCCAGATAAAAAGACTCACATTTACATGGGTAGTGACATCAGGACTTGCCGCAATATTCCTGTGTTATTTTGAAATTGTCAATACTCCCCTGATTGTCGGTATTATCATTCTTGCTTCTGTATTTCTTGTCGCAGAATTCTCGAAGTTGTTAAGAGTCGCGGAGGAAAGACATAATATCCGGAAATATTCGATAATCCTTGATTTATACTATTTACTGATAATCATCCTGTTGATCACGGACAGAATTCTGGCATGAATATAGCCAATACTTTTCTTATTGTATTGGCAAAGACTCCTGTTTTGTGCGAAAAACACTCAAATTAAAGATGTGTTTTAGATAAACCTGGTATTGGAGTATGAGATCCCTCGCTTGGCGCTCGGGATGACAAGGCATGTGAGGGGCATAAGGGGGAAGAAGTGGCGATTCGAATATAAATGTCTGACTCTAAATTCTGACTTTTGTTTCGAATCGCCACTTCTTCCCCCTATTAACAATATATTTGTTATGTCATCCCGAGCGCCAGCGAGGGATCTCCTTTAATTTAGACTACGAAAATGCGGTAATGTAGTTCATGGTATTGAGGAGTCATGAACCGTGTTGTCAACTATGGCAAGACACCCATATTACTTTAAACGAATTTATGATTCAGGCTCTCCTCCAGATACGGATGGTTGGAAGGTATAAGCTTATTCTTACTGAGAGCCGCAGCCACTACCAATGCAAAT
>CAYPKL010000244.1:0-4425 GCA_964411285.1 uncultured Rikenellaceae bacterium | reverse complement strand
CACAATATTCCTTTACTGAGAGTAAAATGTTATTATAAATGTTTTAAACCAACAGGTTTCTGCCAAAGAGCTTCCCAATCATTCTCTATGATCAAAGTTAAATCTAATAAATGGATTTTGACAGAAGGCTGGAATCAATTTTATTATTTATAAATCGAGGTGGATCGCAGTTCCTTTTTCTTACAATGCTTCAGATCAAACAGGTTTTCAGGTGAACTATTAAGAAAACAGACCAAACAATAAGGATAAATATTTTGATATATTTATTCTATTGATAACTTTATGATTGCATACAAAACTATTGCAGGATAAAATAGCAATACGATGAAAAAGATAATTCTTGTTTGCTGTCTTGTTGTTTCTTTGTCAGCCTGGTCACAACAATCAACCGAATAATTAATAACCAATCACTAATAAATTTGTGAAACAATAAATTCTTACAGTTATGAAAAAACTTTCAGTATTAATTCTACTATGTTTATTAATCAATGCGATTAATCCTGCATCTTCTCAGACTATTTCAAAAGAGGAACTGATATTCCTGACATCAGAGTGGAAGGGAGAACGTTTTCCGGATGGTCGTCCTAAATTATCTGATGATCTGATCAGGCGCGCAAAGAATCTTGTTATAGAAGACGGTTGGCAGATTTTAAGCAATGAAGGGTATGTAAACCAGTTTGAAGGAAACTGGAAAATGGTCCGGGATGATGTTCCAATTATTGGAAGAGCCGTTACAGCTACTTTTATGCCAAGCCGTCCGGATATTGAAAAGAATATAAAAGATAGAGGCTGGAAAAACGGATTTGTCGGTAATACAAACTCCTGGCCAATTTCAGTTCTTCAGAAAGGAGATGTCTATGTTGCCGACTGCTTCGGTAAAATAAAAGGCGGCACAATGATGGGTGATATGCTTGCAACTTCAATCTATGCTAAAACCGGTACTGGTGTGATATTCGACGCAGCGGCACGTGATTTAACAGGCATTTCTGCAATTGAAGGATTCAACGCATATGTCCGTGACTTCCATCCATCTTTCCTGGTGGATGTTGTCCTTACAGGATTGAATACACCAACCCGTATAGGTGAGGCCATAGTTTTGCCGGGAGATCTTGTTGTCACTGATAAAGAAGGGGTTCTTTTTATCCCCGCACATTTGGCTGAAAAGGTTATTGCTACAGCAGAATTTATGACTGCCCGCGCAAGTTTTAGCAGGGCAATGCTTAAAGAAGGACGCTACAGTTCAGGTCAGATGGATTCGCAGTGGACAGATGAAATAAAGGAACATTTTCTGAAATGGATTATGGAAGCTCCCGGTGAAATTAAGATGACAAGAGCACAGCTTGATGAATTTATGTCAAAAAGAACCTGGTGAGAGGCTTCCGGCTTTTACTGAGAATTTGATGGTAGCCATTCCTCTGTTACCATCAGAAGTATATCCTTCAACGATAAGTATATAATCGCCGGGGTCATCCGATGTGTAAAACTCCACTGCCGCCCTGCCGTATTCATTCGTTCTTACCTCAGGGTTCCAGTATAATGTATTCCTGAAATCAGGTATCCTGCTCTCTTTCTGTGAAATGACCGAGTAGTCAGGGGAATTGAATTCTGATCCTGACTGCAGCGCTTCAAACTCCTGTCTGAAAACAGGCTTGTCAAACTCAATCGTTGAAAGATCTCCTTTTTTCGTGGTAATATTAATTATACCGCCAAGGGAGATATCTGAAATATAATATCTCGTATTCAGTACATCTATTTTCGCTATCTTATCGCCTGCGATGTTCAGGACTTTCTCATGATTAAAAACCGGAACACCATCAACAATGACCAGAGGATCTCTGGTTTCCATCTGTAGATTGTGTTTATAGATAGTGTTGATGACAGTTTTTCCCTTCCTGATGGTTGTTACAACACCCGGTAGAATCTCTTTTATAGTCTCTCTGAATGAAGTCAGCTGAATGAAATCTGACATTTGAGCCGTGTAATCGGGCACTCCGTAAAAGTCTTTTGTATGTTTCTTCTCCGGGTTAACCGGCTTTCGCGGCATGACAGGATCATACATCCTTTTAACCTGCATGCTGATTACGGCACTGTTAATCATTCCAAGCATTCCGGTATCAAGCCTGAAGGCCAAGGGAAATGATCTGCTGAAAGATTCCGGGAAGGGATTGTCAAGTTCAACGTAATATTCATCCTTTTCCGGAGACAAAGGCTGAATGACAACCTCGCGAACCCCCTCTTCGGGCGAAACAAATATAAACCTGCCATCTTCATCCGTTTCTGTGAACCTGCAGAGCGCTGTTCTGCCAACAAAAGAGAGCACAATTTTTTCCCTGCCAAGAGGCTCTCCGCTTAGTGTATTTCTTATTACGCCACTTATTATGTGACCGTCAGGCTCCGGCAGGCAGACCGGGGTCTGCTGTCCGGTGTTTAATGTTGTCAGGTCTTCTGCTGTTTGTAAAAATACCAGTTGATCATTGATGCCATTTATCCCGGACTTAGAGTTCACTGCAGGCAATCCCGGGATTTGCAGAACTGTTTCCGGGTTATTCTCTGTTTCAGGTAAAGTAAAAAGACGGACTGCCGATACCAGCAGGTCACTTTCGACAGGCTTGCCCAAATAGTCAACAGCAGTGATCTCAACCTTTACATTCTCTCTCGCAAAATAATATTGCTTATCAGGTTTGACAGTAAAATTCAACAATTGTTTCCGGTTATTGTAAATCCATCGCTGAGCATACCTGTGACCTGTGTCATCTGTGACTATGATTGAACCAGGCCCGGAAGGCAGTGAATTCATATTAAGGGTTATCTCCCCGTCGGCGAAGGGATCTGCATCCAGAATAAAAGGGGCCACAGAGACAGGAGCATAAATCAGATGGTAATTTTTGTTATAAACATTGAAATCATGGCCTCTTGTTATTTTTATCCTGAAAATACCCTGTTTCCTGTCTTCTGATACTGACACAGCTACTCCTGAATCATTTGGATGAGGCAATTCAAATCTCTTTGAACCCAGAACTTCACTGTCTGACTTGAAGTATAATCTGCTGTTAGGTGGTGTATATAACCTGAAAAGGCCGAATCCGTTATCATCTGATTGAACAGGGCATAATATTTGGTTATTGTTGTCGGTGATAACTCCCTTTATTCCGACAGGATTCATATCTGCTCCAAAGCACCTGAAACCAATGACATTCTCACCACCCGAAATAATATCACTTTCGGGGTAGAAGATTACACTATCAACCTCAGGATCACCTGAGGGTAATTTTACACGGTCAATACTCCTGAATGGATTAATTACGCTGATATTCTTATAAGAATAGAGCTCCGGCGAAAAGTTCTGCATCCAGTGAGTACATGTTGCTATGTAATAATTCCCGGTGCCTAAGGAGTCAGGAAGGGTAAAGCTTCCTGATCCTGAAAAACCGGATATGCGGATCTTAACCTGCAGAACAGGGTTGTTGAAGCTGTTAAGCAGGCTTACATAAGCCACACTGCTGATTTCTGAATTATTATGGGTCAGCCTGCTGAAACAAAATATCTTAAGATACACCTCTTCTCCGGCAATGTAAGTATCCCTGTCGGACCGTACATATAATTCCTCCGAATATTTATACTTACCGGCAATGACTGACATTTCGCCCTCTGACTGTGAAAATGAGGCGATGGGGCAGAAAAGCATTATTATAACAATTAATGTTTGCTGCCGTTTACCGGATTTTAACCCCATTATATTTTCTGAAGTGTTCATGGTCAAGTCTGATATCATTCCAGGTCAACCCAGAAATCAGGTTTTTCAGGACTGCCGCTCTTTGTGCAGTCCGAACAAAATTTATCAACGAATACAAGCCTGTCAATGACATTTGAAAATAAATAATCCGGAGCAATGAAAGTGTAATTCTGCGTTGTGAAGTTTTTATATATCCTGTCAAAGGTCATTGGGTTTTCAGACGCAATATAATCCTGCGGGCCTTTCATGACCAGATCACAGACATAATTATAGGGCTTAAGTCCCATTGCTTCAATCTCACTTCCTTTTATATAAATTCTTTTCTTACTGGCACCACATACCTGAAAATAACCAAGCACCCTTTCACCCGGGTCACTTAAACAGTGAATGTTGCTTATGATCGAAAAAGGTTGCTTGTCGAAAATATCTCCTCCGCTCTCATTTATCTCTTTCATCAGTCTCCAGAACTCATACTCTTCTTCCGAGATAGAGTACTGACTGACCTCGATGCAGTATTGTAAAAGCAGCCTGTCGGACTTCTCAGAGGCAATGAAGCATACGGGGCTTTTTATTAATCCGGCATTTACCTTCGGATCATTTAACTGAATCATTATCTCATCTGATTTTCTGTTTTTAAAGCAGGTAACATTTTCTATGGGAATCTCATAAATGTGACCCTCATCAACATATTT
>CAYPKL010000243.1:0-2974 GCA_964411285.1 uncultured Rikenellaceae bacterium | reverse complement strand
TTCCCGTGGCTGAAAATCTTCTTTATAAAATTTTTGCGATCCCGCGACATCTTCCCATTCATTGAATTCTCCATCCTCTCTAGAAAAATTAAGCACCTGGAGTTCTTCATCTTTACTGGATAATATTAATTTAATTGATGATCCTAATTCTTCTTCATTACTTTTTAAATAAAACTTTGGAACTGATCCAATAAATCCTAGTTCTGTATTGATTACAGCTTTATTAGGTAAGATTTCTTGAACAATTCCAATAACTTCATCCCCTATTTTAAGGCTATGTGAGCGGTAATTGCAAATGCACAAAATCGGTAAATAAGAATGTAAGGAAATTCAGCAAAATTAATTTCCGATTTTCAGAACAAATATAAAAAGAACGAACATTCAAAAAATGGTTTTCCGGTTGTCCATGCGAAAAGATTTTCCAGAGAGTTTAACCACTTCACATTTAAAAAGTAATCTGTCTAACATAGCTGTAGCAAGGACTTCATCTTCAAGAACATTCACCCACTCATCCGGACTTTTGTTTGTGGTTATGATCATAGAAGCATTCTGGTGTAAGTGATCTATAAGATTAAAAAGAGATACAGCCTGCTTTTTTTCCATCGGGAACATCATAATGTCATCAATAACCATCAGATCTGTTTTAAGTATTGATTGATACTCACGGGCAGCGGATTTAGTAAAATCCTTCATTTTAAGCAGATATATGAGTTGTTCCATAGTACGGAAGCATGCTTTGTAACCCTTCTTAAGGGCATCATGGCATAGGCCGGCAGCAATAAATGTTTTACCTGTTCCACTGGGACCCATAAGAACGAGATTAAAGTTCTGCTCCATCCAGAAGCATTCTCTGAGTTGTGACAGTTGTTGTTTTGATATCCCTTTTTGTTGGTTATCCTGCCATAAGTCAAGGTTATTGCTCAGAGGGAGCCTGGCTATCTTCATCCGCTTTTGCAGGTTCTGCCGGTTGCGGTAAGATATCTCAGCATCCATCATTGCCATGGCAAAATCGAGATAGCTGGTTTGGTCCTTCTGAGCATTGATCAGAAGAGTATCTAAATCGGCACCGATGCCTGTAAGTTTTAGTTGCCTGGCGAGATTGCGCAGGTAATCTGTCTTTGATTCCATTGTTAGTTAAGTATTTGTTTGTAATCTGATATACTGCTTTTCTGTGGATAGATCTGATATCTTTTTTTATCGATAACAGGTCTTTTATCAGTTCTATTAGCCGGTTCAGCCGGAACATTTGTAAGTGTCAGCAATACCGGTTCAAAATCTGTTGAGTTAGTTATTTTGTTCTCAAGACAATATTTAAGAGTACGATCCATATCAGGCTTTGTGTATTTTCCTGCCAGTGCCAGGATGAGTTTTATCTGGTCCCTGATATATCTGGGTTTACGATCACGTAATTGTTCCAGGAAAATGGTAGCAGCTTTTGTGTCGTCAAAGAGTAAAGACGCCTGAGCGATCAGCGCGGTTATTTTATGCGTATGATCCCTAAGATGATTATTATTACGAACGGTTACGCCTTTTAGCGAACTGACCGGGTGTTTTGTGATTATGTTCCCCTTTGAATCGGATATAAACAACACCTCTTCTTCTTGCCTGATATAAACCTTTGTTGATGGTCCCTGATACGTTCCGACAGGGAGTGTGTATTTTACACCTTTATATTGGATTGTATTGTTTTTTCTAACGCCGGTGCTGTTGTCCTGTTGTTTCATAATATATGTATTTAAAAGTGGCTTTAAACAGGGTTTTTCAATGGACCATTCCTGAGCCGGTACCTTATGTGTTGTGGAATGTATCTTGCCATTGGCTGTTCGTGATAGCCATTCGATACATTGTACATTCAGTGTCCGATTGTCATAATAAGTCCTTCCCCGCAGAAAATTGTATTTGACATAACCGATCACGTTTTCTATCTTTCCTTTACTCTGCGGATCATTCTTACGACAGAAGTAAAGTTCAAATCCACGATTGGAACGATAACTTCGAAAGGCTTCAGTTAATATAAGATCACCGACATTTTCACTCACCAGCAGCAGCTTGTCCTGGTCATATACAATCTCCCCGGGTATGCCGCAAAAAAACGCAAAGGCTTCTTCATGAGCTTGTATGATATCAAGTGTTGTAAAAGGTGTATCCGAAAAACTTATGTACTTGTACCTTGACCTTGAAAGTACAATCCCAAAAAAGTATACCTTCTTGCGATGTCCATTAGTGTCGGTCATGTTATACTCACCAAGATCTGCCTGTGCCTGTGCTCCGTAAGGAAGTTCCGGAACCGGGGTATATTGCCTTGCATCAAATACTTTTGGTATCCTGTACTTGCCTCGGACAAAGAGAACAAAGTTATAAACAGTTTTTATGCTTACTTCTTCAAAATCAGGATGGCATTCTTTCAACCAATCTTGAACCTGAGCTGATGATGCTTCAGGGCAAGCGGTTAATCGGCTGCTTACAAAATCTTCGTACTCTGCGAGTTTTTTTGTTCGTTGCTCCAGTTTTACCTGGTAAGCATCAAACTCCTGTTCGCTCATGGCAAGGTACTTTTTAACCGAACGGGTATCCATACCCAGGAATGAAGCAATCTGAGATGGATGCTTACCTGAACGCTTTTGTTGATGTATCTCATGGTACATAATAAGTTGATTGAAGTAATGGTTCATCTTCCTGATTTTTAGTTTAAAAAACCAAAAATCAGATTAATACACGAAATCTCAGAGGGAAAGCCCTCGAGGGCTTTCCCTCTGAGACATCAATCCACAAATCAATCAGAAATTAAAGGGGAAAGGCTTGCAATCCTAATTACCGAAATACTGCAAACTTATTTACCGAAAGTTTACAAACTTATTTACCGAAAACTTGCATTGTTATTTACCGTTCACAATTGTTCACAATACTAACTGGGACCAAACAAAAATGATCAGCTGAACAAAAACTGGCAATAAATTTTATTGCATTTTTGCAT
>CAYPKL010000242.1:0-9361 GCA_964411285.1 uncultured Rikenellaceae bacterium | reverse complement strand
CTCCGCCTTCCCTGACAACCTTTGCAAGATATTTATTATCACCAAGAATTTCATTAATTCTTACCCTGATGGGATCGGTAATTTTAATTATATCTTCGGCAAGTTGTTTTTTAAGGTCGCCATACCTTATTTCGCACGAAGAATGCTTTTCTGTGAAATAATTAACAGTAGAAGGGTCGGATACCGCTTTCATTAATGTAAATAAGTTTTTTACCGGTTCTGAAGGTTCCTGATTTTTAGTAACAGGTCCGGTGTCAGAAACTGCTCGCATCACTTTTTTCCTTATTTCCTGCGGGGTATCGGAAAGAAATATGCCGTTTCCCTCACTCTTCCCCATTTTACCGGTTCCATCAAGGCCGGGTATCTTAACAAGTTCGTTACCGAAATTATATGCATCGGGTTCAGGGAAAAAATTGACTCCATAAATCATATTGAACCTTCTGGCAAACCTTCTTGTCATCTCAAGATGTTGCTCCTGATCCTTTCCAACAGGAACCTTGCTGGCTTTGTGAATTATTATGTCAGCGGCCATAAGAACAGGATAAGTGAGAAGACCGGCATTGATATTGTCGGGATGTTTCCTGATCTTTTCTTTGAATGAGGCAGTCCTTTCAAGCTCTCCAACATAGGCATTCATATTTAACAGAAGATATAATTCCGTTACTTCAGGAACATCACTTTGAACAAATACAGTTGCAATTTCAGGATCGATGCCGCATGCAAGATATTCTGCAAGCACTTGTTTTATATTACCATGAAGGTCATCGGGTTTAGGATGAGTGGTCAATCCATGATAATCGGCAATAAAAAAGAAACAATTATTCTCCCTCTGCATCTTCAGAAAATTCTTTAATGCCCCGAAATAATTACCCAGATGCAGATTTCCTGTCGATCTGATTCCGCTTACTACAGTTTCCATTATTTGAAATAAAATACCCTGCAAAATTAATTTTTTTTCTTTACTGCCATCTCCGGGGTTCCACTTATAAATGGAAGAGACAAGTATTTGCGGGAAAATAGTACCTTTGCCGGATCATAATACTAATGGCCGTGGAATCGACAAGACAGAAAAAAGTATCCCGACTCATCCAGAAAGAGATGGCTGAGATCTTTCTCAAAAAAGGCAGTGAATTTGCAAGTGGTAAAATGATCTCAATCACGAAGGTAAGAGTCAGCCCTGATCTTTCATTTGCAAAAATATATATCAGTATTTTCCCATCAGCAGATCACGACACTATTCTTAAAACAATTCAGGAACATTCATCCAGGATAAGATTTGAAATGGGGCAGAAGGTCCGAAAACAACTTCGTATTGTTCCGGAAATTGCTTTTTATATCGACGACAGTCTTGATTATATCGATAAAATTGACAAGCTTCTGAAATCCTGAACTAATGCAGTACGATCCTATAAAAAGGACCCTGGGTCAGATCTTTTCAAAACCGCCCTTCATGAGAAGGGTACTTTATTTTCTTCTTGACCTTTTATTATTACGTACCTGGCACGTTAACAGGGCATTGAGAAAAATTGCCCGGAAGATTCCCGCTAACGCATCTGTTTTGGATGCCGGATCAGGATTCGGACAGTACACATGGAGAATGAGCAGATTGAGAAAGGGATGGAAGATCAAGGCTGTCGATATAAATCCGGAACATATAGAAGAGTGCAGCAGGTTTTTCGCATCGTCGGGGATGTCGGAAAGGATTACCTTTGAACAGGCTGACCTTACTGAATTGAATGATTCTGAAAAATATGACTTAATCCTTTCAGTCGATGTCATGGAGCACATCGGGGAAGATGAAAAAGTTTTTCTGAATTTTTTCAATGCATTGCGGCCCAATGGCTTCCTGCTAATTTCAACTCCTTCCGATAAAGGTGGCTCCGATGTTCATAACGAAAATGAAAGTTCTTTTATTGAAGAGCATGTGAGGGAAGGATACGGGATTGAAGATATTTCGCGAAAACTTAAAAATGCTGGATTCATGGATATCAGATCCTTATATACTTATGGAAAGCCCGGTACTGTTTCCTGGCGGCTTTCAATGAAATATCCTGTTAAATTGCTGAACATCTCAAAAATTTTTCTCCTGGTACTACCTGTTTACTATCTTTTATTTTTTCCTGTTGCATTTATCCTTAATTTTTTTGATCTCTGCATGACTCATAAAACCGGAACCGGATTACTTGTAACGGCAAATAAGTAAAAATTGAAGCTTTCACTCTATATTGCAAAAAGGTATCTCTTCGCCAAAAAATCGAGGAACGCAATAAATATCATCTCTGCGGTCTCTGTTGCCGGAGTATCAGTTGGTACGATGGCGCTTATTATTGTGCTTTCCGTTTTTAACGGACTGGAAACACTTGTCCATTCTATATTTAATACTTTTGACCCTGATCTTAAAATCACTGCTGCTGCCGGTAAAAC
Source organism: uncultured Rikenellaceae bacterium (assembly GCA_964411285.1). Classification (GTDB taxonomy): domain Bacteria; phylum Bacteroidota; class Bacteroidia; order Bacteroidales; family VadinHA17; genus LD21. The sequence goes on along the minus strand of CAYPKL010000242.1, from coordinate 6,937 downwards.
ATTTGTTCCCGATTCTGTAAAACTTCACCTCCTTTCAAAAATAAATGGTGTTGCCTGCTATTCTCTTTGCATTGAGGAGAATGCCCTTCTGAGATACGGCGAGAGGCAGTTTATCGCAACAATAAAAGGGGTGGATGATAACTATGTCAGAGTTACAGGGATCGACAGTTCCATGTGGGACGGGCAATTCATCCTCAGGTCTGATCAGGGCAGACCTTATGCTGTGACAGGTATAGGAATAGCAAATTCTCTTGGGTTAAGAGTGAACTTCATAACTCCGCTTGATATTTTTGTACCCCGCAGGAACGGGAGCTATAATCTTAATCCCGAAGATGCTTTTATTAAAAAGTTTATTTTCCCTTCCGGCATTTACCAGGTAGAACAGGAATATGATTCAAAATTTGTTTTCCTGCCGGTTGAATTTGCCAGAGAATTACTGGAAGATGAAGATGGTGTAAGCTCACTTGAAATCAAGTTTAACGAGGGTGCCGATGAAGCTAAGGTGCAGAAAAACGTTATGAAAATTTTCAAAGAAGGATTTATTGTTCAGAACAAGTACGAACAACAGGAGATTTTCTATAAGGTTATGAGGTCTGAAAGACTGGCTATCTTTCTGATACTTTCTTTTATCCTTATAATTGCCTCATTTAATATTATTGGTTCTCTTACAATGCTGATCATAGAAAAAGAAAGAGATATTGAAATTCTTAAAAGCCTTGGTGCGGACAACAATCTCATACGGAAAATTTTTATTTTTGAAGGATGGCTGATTTCAATAATTGGCGCCCTGACAGGCATATTGCTGGGATTTATAATCTGTTGGCTTCAACAGACCTATGGGTTTGTGAGACTTCAAAGTGATTCTTTGTTGCTGGATGCTTACCCGGTGATAATGAAGCTGAAAGATTTTATTATTGTTCCATGTACTGTATTACTGATCGGTTTCTGGGCAGCCTGGTATCCTGTACGGTTTCTCACTAAAAAATACCTGACCGGAAATTAAAATCGTCAATTAAAAAATGAAACATAAATACGTATATATATCCCTGCTTATTTTTGCTTTCATCGTTGCTGCAGGTTCGTGTTCAGGAAGAAAGAGCAAAACAGAGCACAAAGATATTATCCCCGAAGAAGATCTGATCTCCATATTGACCGACGTTTATATTACCGACGGTTTACTTACTCTTCCTAAAGTGAATCAGTCATATTCAACCCGCGACTCTCTGTCGGCTTATATCAATGTGATCGAAAAGCATGGATATTCTAAAGAGATGATGGACAGGACAATGAGATTATATTTTATAAAACGTCCCAAAAAGCTGATAAAAATATATGACAAAGTCCTTGGAGGATTAAGCGAAATGGAATCAAGGCTTGAAAAGTACAATCCTTCCCTTAAGAATGCAGGCGGTAATCTCTGGAAAGGAAAATCATTTTATATATGTCCCGATCCTTCAGGCACTGATACTGCATGGTTTGATTATCCTCTGTCATATTCAAGAATCTTAAACTTAAAATTTACAATCACACTATATCCCGATGACCAGTCAATTAATCCTGGTTCAGGTATATTTATTCAATCGGCTGATACCTTAAAAACACATAAAAGGATATATTTCCCAAAATTTGCATTTGTCAAGGACGGGCAGCCGCACACTTTTACCAGCACAATCATTTTAGATGAACTGCCTCCTGTAAAAATAAAGGGTTGGTTTATTGACCTCGAAAATCAGGCTCCTTTTCCTGAAAAACATTTCATTGTAGAAAATATTGTCCTTTCCAACAGTAATTTGCAGAAATGAAGCGCTTCTCAGCACAGTATATTTTCACAAATTCCGGACCTGTACTGAAAAGAGGAATCATCACTGCGGAAGATGATGGAACAATAATCAATGTGGAAAACACAGGAGGCGATCTTTATGAGAAAGAGGCAACAGAATTTTATAACGGGATAATTATCCCCGGATTTGTTAATTGTCATTGCCATCTTGAACTGTCAGACATGAAGGGCCTGATCCAACCCGGAAAAGGATTGCCTGATTTTATCCTGAATATCCGTAAATACAGGGATTTTAATAAGGAAAGAAAAACTGACGCCTTATTATCATCGGATGGATCACTTTACCGTGAAGGGATAGTTCTGTGCGCTGATATCTGTAATACGGATATAACTTTCGACTTCAAAAAACAAAGCAGTATAAAATATATAAATCTTCTTGAGGTCTTTGGGATCGATCCGGTAAAAGCCGATAAAAGGTTTGGTGAAATCATTCTGCTCTCACAAAGGGCTGATTCAGCCGGAATAGAATACTGGCTCGTTCCGCACTCAGTATATTCACTCTCCCTGCCACTTTTTCGCCTCCTAAAAAAAAGTACTTCTTTAAACAGAGTAACTTCTTTACATTTTATGGAAACCGGAGCAGAGATAACTTTTCTAAAAAATCATGCCGGTCCTTTAAGGGAATCGTATGAAAAGTCAGGACTATATACAGAAAAACCGGAAACAGTTAAAAACCATGCATCAGCAGTCCTTGAAGAAATCACACCCTCCGGTAATCTGATCCTTGTTCATAATACCTTTGCCGACAATCTGACAATACAAAAGGTCAGCACAAGAAAAAACCTGTTTTGGTGCCTTTGCCCCGGATCAAATCTGTACATTGAAAATCACCTGCCTCCTGTTGACCTTCTGACCAGCGAAGGCTGTGAAATTGTTATCGGCACCGATAGCCTTGCATCGAATAATAAGCTGAGTATTCTTGAAGAGCTGAAATTATTACAGCAGTATTTTCCTCACATCCTTCTTGATAATCTTATCAGGTGGGCAACAATTAACGGCGCAAGGGCTCTATGTGAAGAGAGTACTTTTGGGTCGATTGAAAGGGGGAAAAAGCCCGGTTTGTTGCTGCTTGAGGATATCGACCTGATGAAAATGAAGCTTACTCCTCACACCCGGATTAAGAGGCTTATTTAATGGCTCTTACGGAGGCTAAATTGCGGCCTTAACTTTCATGTTTCTGCCGGTTCTGAGATTGTCCCCAAAATTATTAATTTTGAATCCTTTGTAACCAGTTAGTATGGCAACCTTTCTTTTCGATAATATTATTTTTGGCCCTGTAGAGAGCAGAAGACTTGGTGTATCGCTTGGGATAAATCTGTTACCTGCAACAAAGAAAATATGCAACTTCAACTGCATCTATTGTGAATGCGGATGGACCTCTGATTCAAAAGGGGTTAAGGGCTCCCTGCCTTCGCGGCAGGATGTTTACAATGCCCTGGATAAAAAGCTTAAGTTAATGAAGGATAGTAACCGGCCTCCGGATGTTATCACTTTCGCCGGAAACGGGGAGCCGACGCTCCATCCTGAATTCACTGAAATTATTGATGACACCATTATACTGAGAAATAAGTATTTCCCGGGAACAAAAATTGCTGTCCTTTCAAATTCTACAACAATAAACCGGCCCTTTATCAGGGAAGCATTATTGAAAGTCGACCAGAACATCCTTAAACTCGATTCAGGATTTGATCTGACAGTCCGGATTCATAATCAACCAAAAGTAAATGTAAGGGTTGAAGAACTTATTGAAAACCTTAAAAAGTTTAACGGACAACTTATTGTTCAGACACTCTTCCTGAAAGGATCATATAAGGGAAAAACAATTGACAACACAACCCCTGAAGAGCTCGAAGCCTGGCTTAAAGCAATCGAAATGATAAAACCGTCGGAAGTAATGATATATACCATCTCAAGGGATACTCCTGAGGGTGGAGTATTACAGAAGGTTAAGCCGTCAGAACTGAAGAGGATTGCTGAAATGGTCAATAAAATGGGAATTAAAACGCAGGTTTCCTGCTGATCTTGAACAAAAAGAAAAATATACTGATATGCCCTCTTGAATGGGGCCTGGGCCATGCCGGCCGGGTGATCCCTCTGGTCATAATCCTGCAAAAGATGAATAATGAGATATTTATCGGAGCCGGCCGGGAACATCTTGCATTTTTCAGGAGAGAATTATCCGGTATCACTTATATAGATTTTCCCGGATTCAGCCCAAAGTATTCAAGGATCTTTCCTCAGTACATTACACTTCTGGTTAAAACACCATTATTTTTATTCCATACTATTGCTGAGCATTTAAGGCTGAAAAGCATAATTCGCAAATACAAAATAGATCTTGTTATCAGCGATAACAGATTCGGTTTATGGAATAATAAAATTAAAACTGTTTATATAACTCATCTCCCGGTTATTCCGCTACCTCCCCGGCTTAAGTCACTTGAATGGATTGGTATCCTGTTCCACCGTTATATTATAAAGAAATACTCCTGTTGCTTTATTCCTGATCTTCCGGGGGAATTGAACATTTCGGGCCGGCTGACGCATGGGTTGAAGCTTCCGTCCAATGTAAGGTTTATCGGTATTTTATCGAGGTTCACATATATTGATCAAAGCTTAATAGATAATGGCGCTCCCCCGCAACATTATACTCTGATACTTTCTGGGCCTGAACCTCAGCGAGGGATACTCAGAAAAAAAATGACATCTATCCTTGAAAAAATGGAGCTTCCCACAGTAGTTCTTGAAGGAAAGCCTGTTGAAAATCATGAGCTGAACCAATCAGGAAATATTTTTTCATACAGCCACCTTCCCTCCCCGGCCCTGAAGAGACTCCTTCTGGAAAGCGGGTGTATAATATCACGTTCCGGATATTCGACAATTATGGAACTTATAAGTCTAAAAAGCAGTGCATTGCTAATTCCAACCCCCGGACAGACTGAACAGGAATATCTTGCTGAATATCTGGAAAGCAAAGGCTGGTTTTCAATTGTTACCCAGAAAATGCTTAAGCCGGGTTTAGAACTGCCCGAAAAGAAAATTATCCCTTCTGACAGGATCATTGCCGAAAGCAGGGAACTACTGGATAAAGCGCTGGAAGAGCTATTAAATCAGTAATATAAAGAGGATTAATCCTGAAAGGCCCGTGAAAAATCCGAACCAAACCTGAGGAGGATCGTGCGAATCAAGTTTTAACCTTGAAGAAAGGATAAGTCCCCCGGCCAGAATTGCTGCTATCAGATAAAGGGTAAGAGGAGAGTGCATTTTTAAAGAAAGGATAATTACAACAGAAACCAGGGCGCCTGCAGCAACAGCATGAATTGAAATTTTCCACCATAAATTGATAATGGTTACTGATATAACCAGAAGTGTTGAAGCAAATATAAATGCTTTAAGGAAGACCGGTATCTGATACCGGAAGATTATGTAAGAGGTAACTGAATAGAGAATAGATACCAATAATAAAGGCACGACTCTTTCCCCTCTTTCTTCGATATTATAAGAATTTATGAGATTCCTGTTCCTGAAAATCTGAAGAAGTGTTGCGGGGATAATTATATTGTTTACCAGGATAACAAGTACCAGCATTTTTTTTACTTCTGCCGGAAGATATTCAAGCAGTGTCGGCGCCGTAAATATGATCCCAAGTCCGTATAAAGGCATAAACAAAGGATGGAAAATAACTGAAATAATTTTCGCCAGAGTAAATGTGATGCCTTTATTGTTTTGCAGACTCATTCAGAGTGTGTAAGTTTCATTTACAAATCAGAAACGGCTTCTTGTCAATCATATAATTGGCTTTAAATCTCCCTTCTCAGTCTGGCGACAGGTATATTAAGCTGTTCACGGTATTTTGCAACCGTCCTTCTGGCTATCTGGTACCCTTTTTCCTGTAATATGTCTGTCAGCCGTTCATCGGTCAAAGGCCTCCTTTTCTCTTCATTTTCAATACAATCCTGCAGTATCCTCTTTATTTCCCTTGTTGATACTTCTTCACCGCTGTCTGTTTGCAGCCCTTCGGAAAAGAAAAATTTCAGAGGAAGAATTCCGAAATGTGTCTGAATATACTTACTGTTTGCCACTCGTGATACAGTTGAAATGTCGAGATTTGTCATTTCCGCAACATCTTTCAGGATCATTGGTTTAAGCTTTGTTTCGTCGCCGTCGATGAAATAATCATGCTGATATTCCAGAATCGCATTCATTGTAAGCAACAGGGTATTTTGCCTTTGTTTTATTGCATCTATGAACCATTTGGCTGAATCTATTTTTTGTTTGACGAAAATGACAGCTTCCTTCATTTCCCTCTTCTGATTCTTGTTCTTTATATACGATTGAAGCATCTCATTATATGAAGAGCTTAAATGCAGCTCAGGCAGGTTCCGGGAATTAAGACGAAGATCGAATCCGTCTTCTGTTAGTTCAAGGATAAAATCAGGGATAATCTGGTGGGAGTTTTTTGAAAAGGAATCACCAAAAACATTCCCTGGTTTAGGATTTAATTTCAGTATTTCTTCAATTGCTTTTTTAAGCTCACTTTCTGCTATCCCGAGCCTTGTGGTTATTTTGTCATAATGCCGCTTGGAAAACTCATCAAAATAGATATCAATTACTGTATATGCCAGTTTAATTGATTTTTGTGTCCTGTCTTTTATAGCAAGCTGAATCAGGAGAGATTCCCTGAGGGTTCTGGCGCCTACCCCGGGCGGGTCCAGATCCTGGATTATTGCAAGTACCTCTTCAAGTTCCTTTTCGGTGGTGGTTACATTTTGAAGAAATGCGAGATCATCTACTATGTTAACAAGCTCCCTTCTCAGATAACCATCTTCATCAATATTACCAAGGATATATTCTCCCAGGATTTTTTGTTTATCATTAAGATCCCGCAAACCAAGCTGAGATTCAAGATGTTCCTGGAATGAAGAACCGGCCGAAAAAGGAATTTCAGCTTTCTTGTCTTCATCTCTGCTGTAATTATTGGCCTGAAGCTTATAATCGGGGATTTCATCTTCTTCAATATAATCATCCAGGGTGAACTCTTCGTGATCTTTATCTGGTTCCTCGTATTGTTCTTCGAGCTCATCCCCGTTATTAGCA
>CAYPKL010000241.1:0-4069 GCA_964411285.1 uncultured Rikenellaceae bacterium | reverse complement strand
GTTCTTGTTTTCATGCCTCAAAAATAGTTATTAATTCTAATTTCCAATAGAAAATGAGTTTTTTTTTAATGTTTTATATTTTCCGGGGATCTTTTTATGAAATTGTTAGAAATAACATAAAAACCATATCATTCGTAAACTACTGCACCGACTTTTCGCAAATCTTCAAAAAAGCCAGGATATGATTTAGCCACGCAGTGAGAATCCCTGATTGATACTTTACCTTTTGCTCCCAGGGCAGCTATTGCGCCGGCCATTGCAATGCGATGATCATCGTGAGAGGAGATTCTTGCTCCTTTAACCTCTCCGCCTGTAATCATCATCAAATCACCCTCAAGAGTTATGACAATGTTCATTTTACCAAATTCTTCAATAAGAGCGGCGGCCCTGTTGCTCTCTTTATGGAAAAGACGGGATGCACCTTTGATTTTTGAAGTCCCTGTGCAATAAGCTGCCAAGGCAACAAGAGGGGGGAAGAGATCGGGCGATTCGGTGGCATCGAACTCAAAGGCTTTCATAACTGATTTGGATATTTCAATTGTGTCTTCAGAAATCTTTATCCGGGCTTCAGCCTTTTCCAGCGCTTTTATTATTGCCTTATCGCTTTGACAGCTGGCCGCGCGCAGGCCGGAAATTTTAAGATTCCCGTTGATCGCTCCTGCAACTATAATAAACGCTCCTCCGCTCCAATCACCTTCCACCTCAAAATCTCTTGCAATGTATGATTGCCTGCCCGGAATCCGGAAAACATTATATTCGTCGTTATAAACTCTTATACCGAAATCCTTCAGAACATTAATTGTCATATCCGCATATGGTTTGCTTTTAAGATTTGATACCGTAATCTGCGAATCTTCATTGGTGAGAGGTAGCGCCATTAGAAGGCCGGTAAGCAGCTGAGAGCTCATAGATCCGTCTATCTCGCAATTTCCGCTTTTTATAGGGCCCTGAATGGTCAGCGGAAGGAACCCGTCAGTGCTCAGACATCTTACCCCAAGCTGACTTAAAGCATCTCCTATCATGAACATAGGCCTTTTTTTAAGTGAGCCTGAACCAAGCATTATGATTTCATCAGGAAACAAAGCTGCAATCGGAGAAAACATGCGTATTGCAAGACCCGATTCGCCGCAGTTTAGTTTTTTCTCTTTTACTTCCCTGCATCCATCTATTATCACCTGATTTTCTCCGGGATAAACTTTCGCTCCAAGACCAACTGCTATACTCAATGCAGCCAGTGAATCGTCGCTGTACGAGGGGTTTATTATGGTACTCCTTCCCTCTGCAAGTATGGCAGCCGCAACCGCTCTTTGAGTCATGCTCTTTGAGGGAGGAGATTTGATCTGGCCGTTTATAAATGAGGGTTCTACGGATCTTTCCATAATCATATATTATTAGTGTGCGTCAGTAACCTGATTTGCGATACCATTATTCATAACCTTCATCTGGTGATTGATTGACTCCTGATGAATAGCCTTGAAGATAGTGTCGATCAACTCCGTGCTGAGACCTTTGGCCTGTCCGTTAGTTATTACTTTACTTATAATTTCATCCCAGCGGGTAGTCTGCAAGATAGTAATATTATTTTCTTTTTTATACCGTCCGATTGTCTCTGCAATTTTCATTCGTTTCTCGAGAATATCAAGAAGATGATCATCGAATACATCGATCTGTTGTCTTAGTTCGCCAAGGATATCAAGTAATTTTGGATCGGAGGTACTTGGACTTCGAAGAATGAGCCTGCTTAAAAGTTCCTTAAGATCATTTGGAGTGAGCTGCTGGGCGGCATCGCTCAGGGCTTTTTCGGGATTTATATGTGATTCCAGCATCAATCCATCGAAGTTCAGATCCATTGCCTTCTGCGAGATTTCATAAAGATATTTTCTTGAACCGCTGATATGGCTGGGATCGCAGATAATCGGCAGATCAGGTATGCGGCGGCGAAGTTCGATTGGCAGCTGCCAGTTGGGCTGATTCCGGTAAATTGTCCTTTCGTAAGTTGAAAATCCGCGATGAATAGCTCCGAGTCGTGTAATTCCTGCTCTTGCAATCCGTTCAATAGCTCCAATCCAGAGCTCAAGATCAGGGTTTATCGGATTTTTTACTAGAACCATTACATCAACACCATTTAAAGCGTCAGAGATCTCCTGAACTGTGAAAGGATTAACAGATGTTCTGGCTCCGATCCAAAGCATATCAATTCCGTATTTAAGAGCCTCATAAACATGTTTTTCGTTAGCGACTTCAGTTCCAACCATAAGGCCGGTTTCCTGTTTGACATTTCTAAGCCACCGAAGTCCTTCTGAACCAATACCTTCGAATGAATTTGGTCTTGTTCTTGGTTTCCATATTCCTGCACGGAAGAGACAAACCTCTTTAATCTGTGCCAGCTCTTTTGCAGTAGACATAACCTGCTCTTCAGTTTCAGCACTGCAGGGACCGGAGATCAGAAACGGTCTCCCTTTATATCCTCTCCAGTCATTTATCAGGGAGTTTTTCAATTGTGTTACCATAACGTTATGTCTTTAATTTAAGATTTTTCTTATTTTATTTGCCTCTTCCATAAGTGCTTTCAATCCTTCCATGTTCCTTTCTTCAATCATTTTTTTGAACAGATTCATTTTTTCAATATAGTTATCCATCACTTCCAGAATAAATTCAGAATTCTCCAGGAAAATAGGGGCCCAGGTTTCTCCATTGCTTTTTGCAAGGCGGACGGTGCTTTCAAAACCACCTCCGGCAAGTGCAAGTATATTCTGTTCTTCCTGTTCTTTGTCAAGGACACTTAAAGCAAGTGAAAATGAAGTAATGTGCGAAATATGGGAAACGTAAGCTACATGCACATCATGATCTCCGGCATCCATGTACACTTTTCGCATATTGAGGATGCCGAGCATACTTTCAATCAATCTGAGGGCGTCAACATCGCTTTTCTCCGGGTCACAGATGATTGCATTTTTGTAATCAAAAAGCTTACCGATGGCTGCCAGGGGACCTGAAAATTCAGTTCCCGCCATAGGATGAAGGGCAACAAACCTTCCACGGCCCGGATGGTGCTCTGAGATTCTGGCTATACTGGCTTTAGTGGAACCCATATCGGTCACTACTTTCTTTGTACCGTTTATTCTGTCCAGAATACCTGGTAACATCATGCAGTTGGCATTCACGGGGCTGCTCAGTACTATAAGATCGCTTCTGTCAACAGCATTTTCAAGCGAAGTTGTTTCATCAACGATCCCGCAAAGCTGAGCAATGTTCCTGTGCTGGAGGTTTGAATCCACGCCTATTATCTTATCTGCAAATCCGCGTTTTCGAAGATCAATCATCAATGAACCTCCGATAAGTCCTATCCCTACTACAGCTACTGTCATCTTTGTAAATGGTAATTATTAGTATTTGATTATAAATTTTTAATGATAATCATTCTTACTTGAGAATAATTATCAGATAAGAATTATTCTCATTTGATAGTAATTCTTATTAGATAACCATTCTTATTTGATATTCATTCTTATTTGATAACCATTCTTATTTGATATTCATTCTTATTAAATAATTATTCTTATTTGATAATCGATTATTGTTATTCATTTAATCCTATAATAGATTTAGTTATTCCTGTTTTAAGATATGCCACTATTCTTTCCCGTGCTTCTGTTAACCGGTCCTCAGTTGCACACAAAGAAATACGAATATACCTTTCTCCATTACTGCCGAAAATAAAACCCGGAGTTATGAAAACATGAGCTCTTGTCAGAATATCCTCAACAAAATCATTACAACTGAGTATTTTTTCCGGGATACGACCCCAGACAAAAAGCCCGACCTGGTCTTTATTAAATGAACAATTCAGGATATCAAGAATCGAATCTGCTACTTCACGGCGTTTTAAATATGTTCTGTTTATGGTTTCATACCAGGAATCAGGATTATTAAGTGCTTCAACTGCAGCCATCTGAAGAGGCATGAACATACCGGAGTCCATATTGCTCTTTACTTTAACTATGGTTTTTATATTTTCACTGTTCCCGGCCACCATCCCAATTCGCCATCCGGCCATATTATGGGATTT
>CAYPKL010000240.1:0-3873 GCA_964411285.1 uncultured Rikenellaceae bacterium | reverse complement strand
CGTGAAGAGTTGTAAATACCTGTTGGTGAATGAGGAACGTTGTGAAGCGAAAAGAACATTTTTCCCGTCTGGAGTAAATCCTCTGACAAGGTCAGAGTTTGGGTGCCAGGTAAGCCTGACCGGAACTCCGCCTTCGACAGGGATTATAAAAAGATCAGTATTGCCGTCATACTGCGCACTGAAGGCAATAAGACTGCCGTCGGGAGAGAAACAGGGGTTCGATTCGATCCCCCTATCAACAGTCAGTCTTTTCGGATTTGAACCATCAATATCAGCTGTCCAAAGATCCTCCGCATAGATAAATGCTATATGACCGGCACTGATAGCCGGCTGCGACATCATTCTTGTGTCATTTGTGTTTATCCCGCACGATGTGACAGGCACAATTGAATAAATGGAAAATGTCAATAAACCAATAATCCATAACCTTTTCATGACTTGTTTTTTTACTTGGAATAATTTCAGAACTATATGGGAAAAATATAGTTTATGAAGTTAGGAATTCCCGTCATCTCTGGCAAAAAAAGATAATGGTTTATTTTAGTCTTTTGTTTTTTGTCTTAAATCTTCTTATAAACCTGATTTACCCCGGCCTGCTGCGTGGGTGTGATTACCAGATCGTTTATGCATACATGGGCAGGCAGATTTGCACAGAAATAAATAACTTCAGCAATATCTTCAGCTTTGAGTGCATCAACACCTTTATATACTGCATCCGCCTTTTCCTTGTCACCCTTAAAGCGCACAAGAGAGAATTCTGTTTCCGCCATACCAGGTGCAATATTTGTAACCTTTATGTTGTGTTTCAGAAGATCTATCCTCATAGCTTTCGAAAGAGCATCAACTGCATATTTTGATGCGCAGTAAACATTTCCGTTTTCATAGACTTCTTTTCCCGCTATTGAAGCAATATTAAATATATGACCGGAATTCCGGAGCACCATCAAAGGAGCAATGGCACGGGTAACATACAAAAGTCCTTTTACATTTGTATCAATCATCCTGTCCCAGTCTTCGGTGTCGCCGTTGTCAATATGAGAGAGACCGGCTGCGAGACCCGCATTATTTACAAGAATATCAATATTTTTCCATTCAGAAGGAATACTGTTGATTACAGATTCAACTTCTTTTTTGCTCCTGACATCAAAATTTAGAGAGAGCACTTCTGCATTACATGCCTTAAGCTCATTTTCGAGCTCCAGAAGCCTGTCTTTTCTGCGGCCAGTGATTATTACATCGTATCCGTTTTCTGCAAATTTTATTGCTGTTGCCCTTCCGAAACCGGCTGTTGATCCGGTTACCATAATAATTTTTTTCATTTTATTGCAAGATTGAAGTACCGGGTAAAAATAATAGAAATTGTACAGAAATCACAGTTCATATTAAAGCCGGCTTTTCAATAATCCGAACACAGAATAATTGTAACTATATTTGCAGGAATTTATTTTAATGGCTATTATCTTGCAAAAAACTGAGATCGATGATAAGTCTGCTATTGGTCAAATGTTTGATTCGATTGCATGGAGGTATGATTTTCTGAATCATTTTCTCTCTTTTGGCATTGATCGCTTATGGAGGAGGAGAGTAATTGAAATTATATCAAAATCATATAAAAATCCTCACATTATTGACGTTGCAACCGGAACATGCGATCTGGCAATAGCAGCAACCAGTCTCAAACCATCAAGAATTACCGGGATTGATATATCAGAAAAAATGATTGAACTGGGGCGCAGGAAAATTGAAAGAAAAGGATTATCGGAGATCATACAGGTTCTAAAATGTGATTCCGAAAACATTTGTTTTGAAGATAACAGCTTTGATGTAGGAATGGTGGCATTTGGTGTCAGGAATTTCAATGATCCGCTGAAGGGTCTTTCTGAAATGAGAAGGGTGATCCGGGAGAACGGACTTCTGGTTGTGCTTGAATTTTCAAGGCCGACCGGCTTCCTGTTTAAATATGTTTATAACTTTTATTTCAGGAACCTTCTACCGTTTGCCGGTAAAGTGTTTTCAAAAAACAAACTGGCATACAAGTATCTTAATGAATCAGTTATGGGGTTTCCGGATAATGAGGAATTTATGATCCTGATGAAAGATGCAGGGCTTTCAGATCTCGGGCAGGTAAAGCTTTCAGGTGGTATTGCCAGCATTTATACAGGTATTAAAAAACAGATACAATAATTAATTTTGATTCCAGTTTATTATCTTGGTGCGTGACGAAAAATCAGAATCGGTAATCTTGAATAAAAGGTTTATTTATATCCTCCTTACCGGGCTTTTTCTTTTGATTGGGGTGAATTCTTTTGCCCAGAAGCAAAGGCCGAAAAATGATTCGTGGTACGATGACAAACCGCTTCATTTTGGTTTTACCCTGGGCATGAACTTAATGGACTTCGACATAACACCTTCTAAAACTTACCTTAGTTCAGATCCTCAAAGTTGGCTAAATCCTGAAGTGACTATTCTTAACCCGGGAATAAATATTCAAATAGTTACCAATTTACGTCTTGGTCCGCATTTCGATTTAAGATTTTTACCCGGCGTCTCATTTGGTCAAAGGAATATTAGATTTTATAAAATTCAAACGGATAATAATAGTGTTGATTTATTTGAGGAAGTATATAATGAAAGTCAGCGTCTGGAATCTTCATTCCTGGAGTTCCCCTTTTTGCTCAAATATAAAGGTGAAAGGTTGAACAATGTCAGGCCATATATTATTGGTGGTATTAACTACCGCTATGACCTTGCAGGGAAGAAAGAGTACGATGATGAAAAGATGATATTCCTTAGGCTGAAGCGATCAGATATTTATTATGAAGCAGGAGCCGGTCTTGATTTTTATCTTCCATATTTTAAACTTTCTGTCGAAATCAAAATGTCAAATGGTATCCGGGATATTATAGTCCATGATCCGGCACCCCGAAATCCAATGTTCGCAGATGCAATCGACAAGGTCAGGTCCCAGGTCTGGGTATTGTCATTTCACTTCGAATAGCGATGTCCTGCCAGGTTCAACTGAATCTTAGTCCTAAAACAGCATCAGATAATGAGGCTGTCCGTAAAATTTCCGGATCTCTGGCAGGTATCCCACCGGATGAGATTAAAGAAATAAGGATTATTAAAAGGTCGGTTGATGCACGCAAGCCGAAAATCATCGTTAATCTTACTGTGGAGATTTTAACAGGGAAGGATAAACCGGATTTTGAAGTTAATTCATTTAATCCCTCCGATGTTACCTTATGTCCGGAGGTAATTATTGTGGGAGCAGGACCTGCCGGACTTTTTGCTGCTTTGCGCCTGATTGAGCTAGGAATTCGGCCGGTTATCCTGGAAAGGGGCAGGGATGTATCAACGCGCAAAAAGGATATTGCTGATATCAGCCGCAAACATATTGTTGACCCCGACAGCAATTATTGTTTCGGAGAAGGTGGGGCAGGAACATTTTCGGACGGTAAGTTATATACCAGGTCAAAAAAACGTGGAGACAACAGGAGAGTTCTTGAACTGCTATGTCTTCACGGAGCGAATGAAAACATCCTGTACGAGGCACATCCTCATCTGGGTACTGATAAATTACCAGGAATTATTTCAGCCATAAGACGTTCAATAACCGATGCCGGAGGTATATTCCTGTTTGAAAAAAGAGTGACCGACTTTTTACTTGATGGAGATTCAATGAAAGGTGTTATTGTTTCAGGAAATGAAAAATATTTTTCGCCTTTTGTGATCCTTGCAACCGGACACTCTGCCCGTGATATCTACAACATTTGCGGCAGCAGGGAGATTAATATTGAACAGAAATCTTTTGCAATGGGGGTAAGGGTCGAGCACCCGCAGGAATTGATTGACAGGATCCAGTATCATGGAAAT
>CAYPKL010000239.1:0-4201 GCA_964411285.1 uncultured Rikenellaceae bacterium | reverse complement strand
GCTGCGCGCAATATGGCAAGGGAATACAGAAAGGAAAATCCGGATTTGAATCACCCCGTTGAAATTGTTGCGCTTGAGGGTGAATATTTTATGCTTCAACCTTTGTCGCTTCACACAATTGACTCAGGTACGAAGGGGAGTCCCTTAATAATCAGAGGAGAAGCGGGTAAAAAAGTCATTTTCCAGGGAGGCATTGAACTTAATGGATTCGAAAGGGTAAATGAGAACCTCTGGAGGACTTTTGTTCCCCAGGTTGCTTATTACGACTCTTATTTCGAGCAGCTTTATGTTAATGGCCGAAGAGCAACAAGAGCAAGAAGTCCTAATGACGGTTTTTATTTTGTTAAAAGTGTAGAGGAAACAATAGTTGAAAAAGGTCAGGGCAGGTTTCCTAAGGTTGCGGTTCAAAAAGTCTTTCTCAACAGCTCAGATATTTCCGAAATAGAAGGATTCAATGATTTGGATTACCAGGATGCACTGGTAGGTTTCTATCATAACTGGGATAACACAAGGAAGCGTATTTTAAACTATAGCAAGGAAGAGTCAGCCATCTTTATTGCAGGTGAAGGCATGAAACCATGGAATCCCCTGAACAGCAAGACGCGATGGTACATTGAAAACTGTCACAAAGCTCTTGACAGCCCGGGAGAATGGTATCTCGACAGATCGGGATACCTGTATTATTTGCCCTTACCCGGTGAAACGATTGAAAATACAGTAATTCATGCACCTGTCATAAAGGAATTCATCAGATTTGAAGGAGATTCATTATCTGGAAGCAGGGTAAAAAATATAAAATTTGAAAATCTGTCTTTTGAAGTTGCAGGATACAAGACCCCTCCCTCAGGTAATGAGCCTGCGCAGGCTGCTGCACCAATTGAAGCTGTGGTTACAGCAGATTTTGCTGAAAATATTGAATTCAGGAACTGCGAAATATCCCACACCGGAACATACGGTATTTGGTTCAGGAGGGCATGCAGAAACTGTATCATTTCTCAGTGTTATCTGCATGATCTGGGAGCCGGTGGTGTGAAAATAGGAGAGACCATTATTCGTCAAAAACCGGATGAACTTACAAACAATATTACAGTTGATAACAATATTATCACGGACGGCGGACATATTTTCCCCTGTGCAGTCGGGATCATCATATTTAATGCAAGTGACAATAAATTAACGCATAATGAGATAGCAAACCTGAGATATAGCGGAATCTCTGTTGGTTGGGTGTGGGGTTACACTCCAAGTCCTTCAAAACGTAACAAGGTAGAATTCAATCATATTCATCATCTGGGATGGGGAGAGCTCTGCGACATGGGAGGAGTATATACCCTCGGTGCATCGGAAGGGACCACCGTTTCCAATAACCACATACATCATGTTTTTTCTTTCGATTATGGAGGATGGGGCCTTTATACCGACGAAGGATCATTCGGTATCATTGAGGAGAACAACCTGGTTTATTGCTGTAAAAGCTCGGGATTTCATCAGCATTACGGAAAAGATAATATCATCAGGAACAATATATTTGCCTTCAACATCAGATCGCAGCTGCAGGCAACAAGGATTGAAGAGCACAGGTCCATTTCTTTTTCCAACAACATAATCTATTTCAATAAAGGTTCTTTATTAAGCAGCAACTGGCATAAATTCAATCTTTTCACAGATTATAACTGTTACTGGGATACCAGGACAGGTGATATCAGGTTTAACGAAAAATCATTCGAAGACTGGAAAAAGGAAGGGAAAGATACTCATTCGATAGTTGCAGACCCTCTTTTTGCTGATCCCGAAGGGTTTAATTTCCATTTCAGAAAAATGACTGTTGCAAAAAAAATAAAATTTGTACCTTTTGATTATTCTCAGGCCGGAGTTTACGGATCTGAAGAATGGAAAAATCTTTCACTCTTTGATACCGGGCTTGAGAAAAAATTCAATAAAATTGTAGAACTTGCCGAAATGAGAACTAAAAATTAATCACTATGAAAGTAGACTCAAAAAACAACATTGGTCCTGTAATAAAATGGATTTTTACAATTATACGGATAGCCATCGGCTGGCATTTTCTCTATGAAGGAATATCAAAGCTTGTTGACGGCAGCTGGAGCTCCGCCCCATACCTTGCCGGATCGAGATGGATCTTTGCCCCTTTGTTTCAATGGATGGCCTCAAACAATGCTGTAACCTCAGCTGTAGATTTTATGAATATATGGGGTTTGATAATCATCGGGATCTTTCTGATATCCGGTTTATTCACAAAATGGGTGAGCGCCGGAGGAGTGTTATTGCTTTTCTTCTATTTTGTTGCTTATCCGCCTTTACCCGGCTATATGACAGGTGTTCCGGTTGAAGGAAGCTATCTATGGGTTAACAGGACTCTGATTGAATTTTTTGTCTTACTGGCTTTTATCTTTATTTCTACGGACTATCATTTCGGCTTTGACAGGCTCATAAAGAGATGGAAATAGGAAAAGGCCCGCAAGCCTGTCGTGGATATGCCCTCAGGAACATACCATGGATCCGGACGACGCGAGGCTATTAAAGACCTGATATCTCTGCCCGCAATCGGAGTTTTTGCCTATGCCTTGTATAGAAAAACAAAGTGGAACAGTTATGAGGAAAAGCTGCTTAAAGTAGAGGGTATTGATGCTAATTCGCGTGCAACACTTCTTACTTTTAATTATTCGACACTTAATGATCTGAAAGGCCAGGTACCTAACGGCTACATAAATTATGCCGATAAAAATGGCCAGCAGGCAAGGCTGGAGCTAAGCCGTCTGATCATGGGAGGAAATCTTATCGGAGGGTGGGCGCATGCAAGGGATCTGATTTATGTATCAAAGCTTGTAAAGACCTATCATACTGATGAAAAGGTAATGCAAACCCTGGCCCTTGGTGAAAAATGCGGCATTAATGCGATCATTTCCAACCCTCAGCATGGAAGAATATTCCAGAAATACAAACATGAGTTTAAGAGTAAAATGAAGTTCCTTTCTGACTGCGGCATTGACCTTAATTTCCAGAAAGGTATTGCAATGTCGCTAGCCGGCGATTTTGATGCTCTGTACTGTCAGGGGGAGATAACTGATCGTTGGACAAATCCCCAGTATGATGATGGGACAGGCAAGAGTGTTCCTGAAAGGATGGAGCTTATTAAAAAAGGTCTTGAAGAGATCCGTAGTCATGGCAAACCTGCCGGTATTGGAGCTCACAGAATTGAGGCAATCAAAGTTTGTGTTGAATATGGATTAAAACCCGATTTCTGGGTGAAGACCTGTCATAGCCATAGTTATTGGTCTTCTAAAACAAGCACTGAATGGCACGACAATATCTTCGATTATGACCCGGAGGAAACAATAAAATTTATGGCTTCACTGAAGGAACCATGGATCGCCTTTAAAGTTCTGGCAGCTGGTGCCATTAAGCCTGAAGAAGGTTTGAAATATGCTTTTGCCAATGGTGCTGATTTTGTTTGTATGGGGATGTATGATTTTCAGATAGTTGAGGATGTGAATATCGCCCTTGATGCCCTTTCCGGCACTCAGGAGCGGCAGCGTCCATGGATGGGCTGATTTGCAGGAACATATATTTGTACAAACTGAGAATTAATTCAGTGGCAGGTTTTAATTTCTAGATGAAGCTTTTACAAAAAATTATATAACACAATGAAATACATTTCGATTTGTATATTTTTCCTCTCAGCGATATTTTTCAGGTCGGAGGCCAAAATAACACCGGAAAAACTGACTTGTGAGTATCTTCTCAATCCGATGGTTGTGGATGTACCTAACCCAAGACTATCATGGATTAATATTGCAGGGGCAAAGGAACGAGGGCAGTCACAGACCGCATGGGAGATCAGGGTTGCCGGGTCGCGCGATCTGCTGTTATCCGGAAATGCCGATATGTGGAACAGTGGTAAGATCGTGTCGGATCAGTCGTTCAATATCAGATACAATGGTAAAGCATTAAAATCAAGGCAAAGTTGCTGGTGGCAGGTGAGAGTTTGGGATAAGAAAAACAAAGTTTCTGACTGGAGCCAACCTGCATTCTGGTCAATGGGCCTTCTCGATCCATCAGATTGGAAAGCAAAATGGATCGGAGTTCCATGGCAGGGTGAAGAAGCCCTCCCCAAACCATCAAACCCGGGCGCACCCTTGCCCGGGATATTACCGCCACCTGCTCCATTGTTCCGTAAGGG
>CAYPKL010000238.1:0-5028 GCA_964411285.1 uncultured Rikenellaceae bacterium | reverse complement strand
CTACCCCGTTAAGGTCAGGCATCTGAATGTCTACAAAAATAAGACCGACACTTTCATTCGACATGAAATCCATTGCATCAAGCGGGTTATCGAACAAACCGGACAACGTCAGTCCCGGAGTTTTTTCAATATAACTTTTCACAAGCTGCAGAGCCAGGGGCTCATCATCTATGGCAATTACAGAGATCATCAGACAAGTTTAATTTGCAGTAACACCTCAAATGTTTTGCCGGTTTTACTGATCTTCAGATCGTGTGTTCCCGGAAACAACAAATTTAACCTTTTACCGGCATTTTCAAGACCGATGCCGGTGTGTGAATTTTTATCCTCTTCAGTGGTTTTTGAAATGCTGTTTACACATCTGAAGCTTACTGTTTGCCTTGTAACATCCATTCCGATATTGATAAAGGATTTTTCGCGGTAACTTATCCCATGCTTGAATGCATTCTCAATAAATGGGACAAAGAGCAATGGCGGAATATTTATATCCTCATATTTCTCAGGAAAAGCAATGTTGAGCTCAACTTTATCATTCATCCTGAGCTTCATAAGATCAATATAATTATTCATAAAATCTATCTCATTGCTTAATCGTGTGTTGCCCTGCTCGGATTCATACAGGAGATACCTCATCAGTTTTGAAAGCTTTAAAACTGCTCGTTGAGAATCATCGGCATTAATGCTGATAAGAGCATAAATATTATTGAGTGTATTAAAAAAGAAATGTGGACTTATCTGGTTTTTAAGGAACGCAAGTTCAGAGTTCAACTTCGCTTTCTCTGTCTCTTTCTGTAATTTTTCAATCTTCGAACCGCGTTCAAGCACCCTTAGTCCAAGGGAGAAAAAGACCAGAAAAACGGAGTTGAATCCATAATTAAAAAGATGCATGTTGCGAAATGGAGGTCTGGGTCTGACCAGCTCTGCTCCTTCCGGAGACATCCGCCTGCCTTTATTTTCAGGCTGACTGAATGACTGTTCGGATTGTGATTTTTCGGATGCATAACTGAAGATCTTTTTGTTTGAAAAATCTGAAACAAAATAAAAGCATGCAATCAGAATAACTACTGACAGGTAGTACTTGTATTTTTTTATCCCGAAAAAGTATTTTGGTACAAGGAAAAGATAATTGATATAAAAAATTATTCCGTTTATCAGAGCATTGATATAATAGAGCCAGTAAAAATCTTTACCAACTGGCCAGCGCCTGACAAAATACAGGGGCAATCCGATAAGAATGGCCCATGCAAGAAGGTGGAGCAGGATTGTGATTGTTTTCCCTTCGAATAATTTCTTTTTCATGTTCAGTTTCTATTCATATCTGAGAGCATCTATCGGGTTCAGATTTGCGGCCTTGCGTGCAGGGTACCATCCAAAGAAAACACCAATTGCAAAACAAACTGCAAAAGCAAGCACCACCGATTGGGTTGTAACCACAGTGGGGCTTCCCATTAATATCCCTGCCGCCTTCGCAACAAGCACTCCAAAAATTACGCCAAGGGCTCCCCCTAAGATACTCAATAGCATTGATTCGACAAGAAACTGCCTCAGGATATCTTTACCTCTTCCTCCTATTGACATTCGCAAGCCTATTTCACGGGTGCGCTCGGTGACTGAAACGAACATAATATTCATTATTCCTATACCTCCAACTAAAAGTGAAATTCCTGCAATCGCACCAAGAAGATATGTCATGACATCCGAAATTGATGAGACTGTTTCGAGAAGTTCTGATTGTGACATTATTCTGAAATCGTTCTCATCCGATTCTTTCAGATTATGTGCTCTTCTAAGTATCTCTTCTACCTCACCTTTTGCCAGTGCACTTTTTTCTTCACTTACGGCTGAAGCATATATGCCGTTAATATAATCAATTGCTGCAAGTCGTCGCTGAACGGTTGTATATGGTGCAATAATAAGGTCGTCCTGATCCTGCCCTCCTCCGCTTTCCCCCTTGCTTTCAAGAACTCCGATCACTGTGAAAGGAAGGTTCTTGATACGGATAGTCAATCCGACAGGGTCTGTTTCAGTGCCAAAAAGGTTTTCAACAACAGTTTGTCCGGGTATACAAACTTTTGCCATGCTTTTAACCTCTGCGGAATTGAAAATTCTTCCGGTTTTAATTGTCAGCTTTTTTATGGGCAGATATTCTTCGCTGACACCATAAACAGTAGTCTGCGTATTCTGATTCCCATAGATAACCTGTCCGCTTGCTCTTATTTCAGGTGAGACATCAGATATTACAGTCGATTCATTTCTCAATTCAATGACATCAGAATACTTAAGTACCATTGAGCTAGAAGTACCAAGGCTGACGCCGCCACGGCGCTGAAAGTTAGGCATGACCATAATCATGTTGGTCCCCATTGATGACATCTGGTCCCTTATTTTCTTCTTGGACCCCTGTCCGATTGCAAGCATGGCAATAACCGATCCCACTCCTATTACAATCCCAAGCATTGTCAGGATCGCCCTCAGCTTATTTCTGAAAAGAGCCCTGACAGCTATCTTTATTAAATTTTTGAAATTCATCTTTTTAATGATTATTAATCGTCAAATTCTTCAAGATTCTCTTCAGGCATTGTTTTCAGAATGTCCCTTGCAAACAGCCTTTCAGAGACAATAATTTCACGTTGAATTTTACCATCGCGGAATACTACATTGCGGGTGGCAAATTTTGCTATGTCAGGTTCATGGGTGACATAAACAATTGTTCTTCCTTTTTCGTTAAGATCCTGGAACAGTTCCATTATTTCAAATGATGTCCTGGTATCAAGATTTCCGGTAGGTTCATCTGCAAGGATAAGAACCGGATCATTCACCAGGGAGCGGGCAATTGCAACCCGTTGCTGCTGACCACCGGAGAGCTGGTTAGGCATATGATCCATTCGGTCTGCAAGACCTACAGCTTCGAGAGCTGCAAATGCACGTTCCTTACGCTCTTTTGATTTGATTTTGCCATTATAGAATAGTGGTAATTCGACATTCTCAAGTGCAGTCGTCCTGGGTAAAAGGTTGTAAGCCTGAAAAACAAAACCCAGTTTTAAATTTCTCAATCTAGCCAGTTCATCTCTGTTCATCATGTTAACATCTTCTGAGTCAAGAAAATATTCTCCATGTGTAGGTTTATCGAGGCATCCAAGAATGTTAAGCATTGTCGATTTCCCCGAACCGCTGACACCCATTATAGCCAGGAATTCACCTTTCTCTATTTTCAGAGCCACACCTCTAAGTGCATGAACCGTGACCTCTCCAATGTGATAATCTTTCCTGAGGTTCTTTATTTCAATTATTGTATCAGACATGGTCGTGATTTTAATTACTGTTAACGGCGCTTATTGCTAAAAAGGAAACGGACCCCTTGGACCTGCATTTTGGCTTGCTTTTGTTTTGATAGTCCCTCCATTCATGGAAATTATGACTTCATCTCCTTCTTTTATTCCTGAAAGAATTTCAACATTCGAGCCGTTTTCTATTCCTACCGACACGGGTATTGGACGGATGACGCCCTCATCTGCTTTACACCAGACCATTTTAGCACCTTCTGCCAGACCAGGTTGTGCTCCCGGGGCAGGCATATTTTCGGTTACCGGGGTAAAGCGTAAAGCTTTTCCCGAAACAACGAGGGTATTTTGTTTTTCTTCAATATATATCGTGGCGCTGGCTGTCATCCCTGGCATTAGTTTTTTGCCAGGATTTGGAGCATTTAAAATTACGACATAAGTAACAACATTATTGGTAGTTACAGGTTGCAGCCTTACCTGGGAGACGGATCCTTCAAATTTAAGATCAGGATAGGCATCCACGGTGAATTCCACCCGTTGACCCTGGTTGACGCGGCCTATATCAGCTTCATCAACACTTGTCTGTACCTCCATTTGGGTAAGGTCATTCACAATAGTAAACATCTCGGGAGTATTAAAGCTTGCTGCCACAGTCTGACCCTCTTCAATAGCCCGGTTTAACACTACCCCGTCGATAGGTGAATAAATCGTGGCATACTCGAGGTTTACCCTTGTCCGGGTCAGCGATGATTTTGCATTACTGAGGGTCGCTCTTGAGTTTTCATAATTATAGATTGCCTGGTCGTAATCAGCCTGTGCTATCAGATTTTTCTCAAACAAGGCTTTAAGCCTCTTATAGGTAGCCTCCTGGTAATTTAGCTGAGCCTGTGCCTGATCAACGGAAGCCTGGCTCTGCTCAAGCTGTGCCTTCAGTGATGTCTCATCGAGCCTTGCCAGAACCTGTCCCTGCTTTACATTATCATTGAAATCAGCATAGACGTGTTCAATAATACCTGATACCTGGGTACCGACCTCAACTGTTGTTATAGCTTCTATTGTTCCGGTTGCTGTAACGGTATTTGAAATATCACCCTTCAAAACTTTTACAGTTTCGAAAGAATACTCAGGATTCTTTTTTGAGAATGGCTTGAAAACCAGTAATGCAATCGCGGAAAGTGCAGCTATGACAATGATTATTATAAATTTCTTTTTCATTAGTTTGATATTTTAATATTATTAATTCTGTTTTAAAGAGACAGGGGAATGCCTGAATAGAAATCGAGAACTTTATAGCTGAAGATCAGATTAAATCTCGATTGAAGCAAATTGCTTTCAGCCACAATGAGATTAGTTTTTGAAACCAGGTAGTCGACAGAATTGATAATTCCCTGTCTGAATTTCTCATCTGATAAAGCTGCTGATTCACTTGTTGCCTGAAAATTTTCAAGGCTTGCTTCATACTCAACCTGAGCAGAGCTTACATCCAGACATGCCTGTTCAATACTCTTTCTTAGTTCGTTTTTTGAATTTAATTCCGTCAGCTCAGCATCCTGATAGCCGATTTTGGCCACTGCAACACTGGTTTTTACCTGTTTCTTCTGATATATGGGTATTGAAAGTGAAAAACCCAGCGAGGGAGATATACCATTATCCATCTGAGTGAAATATGGATCAGTTCCCACGCTTGAATAACTCGTACCGAGTCCTGCACTGGCTGAAAGTGTCGGAAAGTAGCCCGACTGTGCTA
>CAYPKL010000237.1:0-11262 GCA_964411285.1 uncultured Rikenellaceae bacterium | reverse complement strand
CTTGTCGACGATATCCTGGTTTGTATTTTTGTCCATGAACCATGCATCATATTTATCTTCACTCAGCCCGGCTGAAACAGGCAGATTGGCACATGAGGGATTTGCTACCGCAGGATTCCATACCCAGGTCACCCGTCCGGGCATAATTCCCTGTCCTTTTCCCATAGGTTGATTGGGTGAATACAGATCTTCAATCAGTTTCCCAGGAATACCCGGATAGTTTTCTCCGGGAATGTCTTTCACACCTGAAAATTTACTGGTGGTTCCCTGAGCTTTTATCACACTTTGAAAAAAGCTTATCTGGATCGGTAAAAAAATCAGACTTTTAATGACTTTGCGTCTGCTTATTGTTTTTGCCTCCCGCTTATCAGGAGAATCATGAACATTCTTATTTTCAGGAGTTTCATTCTTTTTCATTTTAACAGGTTTTAAAGGTGACTGTGAATGTAAAAAGTAATTAAAAGTACTGAAAATATCTACAAATAGAAGAATTAACGAATTTCATGGTAAGGTTTTTATGGCATTGCTTATTTGTGGAAAAGCCAGTGCCCCTGACCGCCACATGCCGGATCAGCTTTTGAGTGTGAGTGTACCCCGAACGGACAAAAGTTGCAACCGGTTGACCGATTACTTATAGTTATTAATTGCCTGCATATATTTTGCCCTGGAGATCTGATAATTGCATTTTGCTTCTGTCAGACTATTGACAGCACCCTGGTATAATGACTGCGCCTCAAGAAGATCAGACATCCCGGTAACACCTGCATCGTAATTATCTTTCGTAACCTTCAGGTTTTCCTGTGCCTGCTCAAGCGATTTCTCTGCATTCCCAATCTGGAAGTAGTTCTGATACAACTCGTTTTGTGTCTGGGTGATCTGAAGTGAAAGCAATTCCGATGTTTCATTCAGTTTATAATTTGCATTTTCGACTTTTGCTTTGCTCTGTCTTATTTTGTGAGTTCCTCCCCACCAGTCGCTGATTGGTACACTGAGGGTGGCGAAAGCAATACCGACCTGATCGGTTTTATCCATCAGATCTGTATAAACTCCGGCTACGCCTACTGCAACCTGAGGAAGATATTCACCAGTGACAATCTTCCCCTGCAGTTTTTCTGCCTGCACTGCCTTTTCAAGGATTTTGTACTCATTGCGGTTTCTGACAGCCTCATCCGGATTTACAAAAACAGAAGCAGGATCTCCAATTATATCCAGAGTATCTGTAAGCAACATGGTGCTATCATAAGGTATTCCGATATGCTGGCAAAGCGCCTTTTTACTGAGAGCAATACCATCAGTCAGTTTTAACCTGTTCATTGCAAGTTCGTTCTGTTTAAGCTGAACTTTCAGAAGGTCGGTTCTTTGAACCAGTCCGGCTGTCAGTGCAGCTGAAACATCACGGCTAAGAGTATCGAGAAGCCTTCTGTAACTGTCAACTGTTGTCAATTTCTCATTAAGCGAAATTATGTTCCAGTAAAGTTCCTCAGTCTTAACAAGTGCTTCAGTAATTGTAAGAGACTCCTTTTCCCGGTAGATTTCCAATCCTGTCTTTGCAAGTTTATTGCCGTTGTATATCCTGCCTCCAGTGAATACGGGCTGTGAAGCCATTGCATATCCGAAATTCAGATAATCAACCAGGTTTAATGACATACCCGGGAAGTAGGTAAACTGAGTTGCGATTGGCAGATTGGCCGGATTTCCGTCATATACCGGAAGGTTCATCTCGGGGATTGAACTCTTAACCATGTAATCACTCATTCTGGCAGCGGTGAATCCGGCATTTACTTTAGGAAAGTAGTTGGTGAATGCACCTTTCTTCAGCTGTTCCGATTGTGTTACCTCACTGGCTGCCTCCTTTATACTGTAATTGTTACTCATGGCCAGGATTTTGCATGAATCAAGGCTTAATCTTGTCGGTGCATTGCCATTTGAGAGAGTTGTTTTGTTAGACTGTCCGGAATTATTCGGCTGGCTGAATATCACAGCCGGCATCAGGAGAAGAATATATATTAACTTTTTCATTTTTTCTTTTCATTAAGTTTCCAGTAAAGTACCGGCAGAATTGTAATAGTCATCAGAAGCAGGAAGACTCCTCCTGCAAATATCACAACACCCACAGGTGCCCAGAAAGAACTACCGCTTATAATCATCGGTATGACACCAACTGAGGCAGCCGCTGAAGTAAGGAATATGGGTATCATCCTCCGCTTTCCGGCATCGAAGGCAGCTTCTTTAGCAGGCCAGCCTTCCTTAACAAAACGTTCCTCGGCATGCTGGAACATCAGTATTACGTTCCTTACTGTAAGACCGAACAATCCGATTATTCCCAGGGCAGAAGTGATTCCGACCGTCAGGTCTGAAATCCAGAGACCAAATACGGCCCCGAACATAAACAGCATTAATGTAAAAAGCGATATAAAAGTGAGCCTGAATTTTCCGTAAGTGAAAAGGAAGAAGAAGAAAATCACAGCAAATGCTGCTATTATAGCCCAGATAACAGGCAAAAGGTTATCCCTGTTATATTCAGGCTCACCCCCGACCTGATATTTTATTCCGGCGGGTAGTGCAGGTACTATTTCATTTTCCAGGATGTCCTGTATATATGAAAGGGCTTTTGCAGGTATCACATTCCTTTTTGTATCGGCTGTAATTGTTATTGTACGCATGCCATTCCGGTGTACAATGCTGTTCTCGCTCCATTTCGGTACGACTGATGCAACCTGGCGCAAAGGCACGCTTACTGATGGGATAAGGGTTGCCACATAGGTGTTTGAAAACTCCTCAAGTGTAGGTTTTGCCTCTGCATCATCAGTCTTTAGCACAATCGGAATATTTTCGTTGTTCTCGGTTATTGATCCGATATTAAACTTATCAGTGGCCAGCAGAATGTTGGCTGCTGTTATAGCGCGTGTTACACCGAGCTGGGAGGAAGCCACCGGTTTTAGATCAACATCCATTACAGGAAGCATCTCACCCCAATCGGTATGTACATTTGTCAGTTCAGGTATTTCACGCATTTTTGCAGAGAGAATATCAGCAGCGTTTTTCAGTTCTTCAATATTTTCTCCATAGAAACGGAATTCGAATGACGGGATATGCTGAAAATCTATTTGTTTGAATTTTATATAGGCATCAGGAAAATAGTGAGCATATGAATCAGTGTATTCATCCAGGACAGCTTCTGTTTCCTCATGAGAACCTGTGTTGACGATAAACTGAGCATAGCTGTCAGACGGCATTTTAGGTGCATATGCAATATGAAATCTGGGTGAAGACATGCCATTAAACTGAGTGATAGTTTTCACCCTGCTGTCTTTGGCCAGTATTGTTCTCAGGGAATCAGCGATCTTAACTGTCCTTACAAGAGGTGTTCCGTCAGGTAAATATATTTCTACTGCAAACTGATTTCGCTCGGCAACAGGATTCATCCTGAACTTAATATGCGGCATTATAAAAATTGCTGCAACAAGCGATATTACGCCAATTGAAACTGTGAGCCATGCATTACGGAAATTCCAGTCAAGCAGCTTAACATAAACATCGTGGACTTTTTCAGTTATCCTCTTTCTTTCTGGTTTGTTTATATCCTCTTTTCTTGGTTTGATAAGAGCAACTTCGAGAATCGGAATTACCATTACCGCCAGGATAAGGGACATCATCATATTAATTGTAAAGGTAAATGGGAAGAAATAGATGAATTCAGCCATCTGACCTTTAAAAAGGATAAGAAGCGGGAAGAAGATAAGGCATATACAGGTTGTTGCCAGGAACATTGGCATAAAATATTTACGGGCACTCTCAACTGCGGCATCCCACGGAGAAAAGCCGTTTTTAAGAAAGTAGATATAGCCGTCGATAATTACTATCGAATTATCCACAGTCATTCCCAGAACCACAACAAGCGCGGCCAGTGTTACAGTATTCAGAGGAATCCCAAACAAAAACATTATCCCGACCGAGATGAATGCATTTAACGGGATGACAATCGCAGCTACCAGAGCTGAACTGAAAGGGAACAGTATCATTATCACAATGATGATCACAACCATTGCCAGCAGCAGATCGCGGAGAAATAAGATAACGGAGCCATTTACTACTTCAGACTGATCGGTTATCCGGTTGATTGTAACATCTTTTGGCAGACCCTTCTCTTTATATTCTGAAATTACATTACTTACATCCTTTCCGAACCTGACAATATTGAATCCTTCTCTCATTTCAACCGAAAGAACAAGACACGGATTTCCATTATATGTAATGTAACTACCTTCATCAGGATATTCTCTTACAACCTTTGCAATATCCTTCACCCGTATCATATTGCCCTGAGGATCGCTTAAAATTATCTGATCCTCAATTTCCTTAACACTGTTATAGGTCGGAATGAAATGTACAGGTACAATGGCATCATCATTTTTTATGCTTCCTCCGGGTGCCAGCGACTGACTAAATATTTCCGACATTATAAGTTTTTCACTGATACCGTAGGAAGAGAGTTTTTTTCTGTCAGCATATACTGTTACCTGTTCTTTCTTGACTCCGTAAAGACGGAGATTGGAAACAGATTCGATACGACGGAGACTGTGAATCATTTCATCGGCATAATCTTTCAATTCTGTGTAGGAACGCGATCGGGATTCTATTGCAATCAGCAATGCTGATACATCTCCGAAATCATCCTGTGCTATGAGAGCCAGAACGCCTGAAGGCAACTGCGTTTTGAGTGTAGTAAGACCATGTTTGATCTTTGACCATACTTCATCCTTGTTCTTTACGTTGTCGTTCAGTTCCACCATCATATAACAAATCCCGTTTTGTGAGGTTGTAGTTGTATAGCTGCGTTTTACCTCGGGATATGTAAAAAGGAATTGTTCGAGCGGTTCGGCAAGCTGTTTTTCAACCTCCCGGGATGTTGCCCCGGGATAAACACCTACAATAATTCCCTGTCTGATTGTATAGCCGGGAAATTCCTGTTTGGGCATTACAATGAGGGCTATTACCCCGAAAGCCACAAGCAGACCAACGAGCAGGAAGACGATGGAGCTATGCTTCATCGACCATTCTATAATACTGTATCTACGTTTCATTTCCCGGTGATTTTATCGTCTTCACTTATTTTCTGATAGCCCTGGGTAACGATTCTGTCACCTGCTGATAATCCGGTCAGAATTTCCACACCATTGCCCTTTGCAGCTCCGGTTGTGACAAAGGTTCGCTTTGCTGTTCCATCCTTGTCACTCCATACGAATTTCTGCCCGTCAGTTGTAGTCTGAATTATACCGATCGGAACCACAATTCCCTGCGACTTGTTCCCGGGAGTGAGTTCTACCCTGCAAACCATACCCGGAAGAAGTTCTTTCCCGGGATTGTATAGAATTACATGTGCCGGATATGTATGTGAAATAGAATTTGCCATTACACTCTTTTCGATCTTTTTACCTTCGAATTTCTTGTTTCCGAGTGCTGTTACCGTTATTTCTGATTTACAGTCTGAAGGAATTTCTGAGATTTCATTTTCAGGAACAGAAAACCTTGCCTTTACTGAACTAATATCCAGAACTGTAAGAATTGCTTTACCTGGAACAGAATACTCCCCTGCTTCAGCCATTTTCTTCCCCACCACTCCATCGGCAGGAGCATTTAGGGAACAATTCTTCAGATTTTTTTCGGCAAGATCCCAGGACGACTGTGCCTGATGCAGCTTGGTTTCAATGTCGACCATCTGTATTTCAGGAAGGCTTCCTTTATCATGTATAGATTTGAGCCGGTCATAGGCGTCCTGTGCCTGTTTAAGAGTAGCTTCGGCAGCATTCAGCATGCTCCGGGCCGAAGTTTGATCCAGTTTTGCCAGAAGCTCCCCCTTGCGTATATATTCACCTTCTGAAACAGAAATTTTTTCTATTGTGCCCAAAGTTGAAAACCCAAGGGCAACAGAAGATTTTTCTTCAATGATTCCGACATACTCCAGCTTGTTAACTGCATCCGATTCATGAATAGTTTCAATTTTGACATTTATTACTGAATCATTTTCCTTCGGCTGAGGTTTGCCGGAGCAGCTGTATAATAAGGCAATTAGTATGCCCGATACAACCACTATTGATTTTAAAAAGATATTTTTCATTATAGCTTTTGTGAATTGTTTATTTGCATCACAAAAGTCGTAAACAGCCGGGTAAAAGCAAAGTTCTACCAAACCGAATAATTGTTCAGATAGTCGAAAAGAACAATCTTAATAATAATAATATCAGTAAATATTATAATATTTGTCGCAAAATTCTTAGTTTGTCATGGAGGATAAGGGTTTTATAAGCTTTTCCCTCGAGTCGCTGGGAAAAATGAATTTGTTGTCGGAAGAGGAATACCAGACTTATCTGGGCTATTTCCTGGCACAGATAGATTCAAATTCCGACAGGAAATTTGAAATGTTCAGGTATCCATGCCGGATTAATGCATATATAGCTATGCTTTGCGTGGAAGGAAGCGTTGAAATCATATCAAACCTTAAGCATCATAAAATAGAAAAGAACTGCATATACGTCAGTATGCCTAAGGATATAATCCAACTCTGTGACTGGAGTGAATGCAAATTATATATTATAGCCTTCGATGACGATTTCATCCGTAAGACCAATCTGAATTACAACAATGTTCTTTCAGTGCTTTTAGGCATCCAGAAGCATCCTTCTGTTGAACTTTCGCCACAGGAAACAAGCTCCTTGCAGGAAACTTTCTTTTCTCTGAGAAATGAGATGGAAGTATTTAAAGGTAAGGATTATTATAATGAAATAGTGATGAGTTACATTAATCTCATTACATACAAAGCATGTTCTTACTTAAAATTTTATCTCGAAACACAGGCAGGGGAGTCTGAAGCTGTTAATAGGCGAAGTGAGGAGTACTACAACAAATTCATGTCACTGCTGAACCAGAATTTCAAACACGAAAGAAGCATAGGATTTTATGCTGCAAAACTTTATATCACACCAAAATATATGACCACCCTTATAAAAAAAACAAGCGGCAGGTCGGCAATTGACTGGATAAACGATTCTGTAATTATGGAGGCAAAAAACCTGCTGAAATATTCAGAGATGAGCATACAGGAGATATCGGATTATCTCAATTTTTCAAACCAGTCGTTCTTCTCTCAATATTTTAAAAGGCTGTCAGGGGGTTCCCCCTCAGATTACAGGGCCCAACCGCAATAACGACAGGGGAGTACAAAATGCCAGTGACCCTGACAGGAAGATTCTGACGAAGCTAAATTGATAGTTCATAACAGGAGTTAAAATAAGTGATGTCTATTTTTCATCACTTCGAAGGGCCGTAAAAATAAGATCAGCCAAATCAGTTTTTGATAGCTGAAAAGAAGTTGATGGTCAATGGTTTTGATTATCAAAAAGCATCTTTATATTATTTGGAGGAGAGATAATAAAGAAGCTCCCTGGTTGCAACTCTGACAAAAAACCAGATATTCAGAATTTAAAAGTTGCAACCCTCTACCTGAAAATTACAGTACATCTCATTCTTAAAAATAGTGAGGGTTTCAGAAGGTCATAAAAAGAAACAAGAGGTCGATTTTGACCTCTTGTGCCGTTCGGTACCCCGAACGGACATAAGTTGCAACCAGTTGAATGGCCTTTTTATACCAGATACTTAAATCATTATAATGAGCGTTTGCCTATGTTAAATGGAATTTGAGTCTTTGCTCTCAGCCTGAATTGTCATTTAAATTTCACAGACAGGCCGAGATTTACTTTGTTATAAACCTGATAATAGAGGAAATCACCCGAATTACCAGATTGTTTATTCAAGAACTTACCGTAGTTATATTCGCCAAAGATCCCAAGGTGCTTTGACAAATAGACCGTTGCTCCTCCGCCAATACAATGTTCTTCAAAGCTTTTCAGGTGCTTTACTGTGATACCGCCAAGCTTTCCGTTAATATAGAGATCTAACCTGGGATCATCTTTTTTAATCAGAAAAGGAAGCAAATGGAAATTGCAGTTGAGGCCATAAAGGTATCCGTCAGTGGTTGTATACCTTCCGGAATGCGCGGAGGTAAACTCAAACAATTTAACACTTGAGTAACCACCATAGATTCCTGCCTCAATATAATCAAGGAAACCATAGTTAAGTTCAAAGTTGTATCTCTTGTGCTTAAAAGGATCGAATCGCATATGACTACCAGTCAATACAATTGAATAACTTGCTTTAATATTCCAGCGATCCTTTATGTTTGACCCATTTGAGACAATTGAAGAGGTACTCTTTGATTCATTTGATTTTTGAAGGGCGATCGCTTTCTCAGAAACCTGTCGTGCTTTTCTTGCTACAGGATCAAAATATACTTTATATGATACAGAAGGCATAGCAGGGAATATACTCAACTGGTAAAGAGATATGGGTTTGAAGTTATTACTCTGCTGAGGGTTTTGAAAACTTAACGATTTACTCGAATTATAATAGTAAAACATAGGATTGTGCCTGTTGTAAAGATTGTATACTGAAAAATTCCATTCAACCTTATTGTTCCTGCTGTTATAATGAGTCCAGCTTAATCCGATATCCAGCCTGTGATAATCTTTCATCCTGGCACCATTCCTCTCACCATATATTAATCCCTCATAATAGAAATCTTCACCATTCGAATCATTTGTGACTGATGGGATATACTGTCTGCCGATGGCTTCAGTATATGGCAAGCCAGACTGATAAATCCAAACAAGATTAAGGTTGAGATTATTTCCAATCCTGCGATTCAGGTTAACTGAGAGATTATTGGGACGGTTATAATCAAACAGATATGGCTTCCCGGAATTTATATTCGTGAACTGACGGGTTGTCCACGAATAAACATAACTGATGAATCCAGTCCAGTTTCCGTTATTCTTTTTAACCAGGAACTCAATGCCCGATGATCTTCCTTTCCCACCTGTTTCGACCTTGGAAATCCAGTTATCATCACCTATCAGGCTTGTATATCCATCTCTGTAGGTGGAGAGATTGTACATATCTTTATAATAGAGGCTTATTTCAGAAGTGAGTTTCCCATTAAGGAATGAGCCATTCCAACCAAGGGTTACCTGGTCAGATTTTGCTGCCGGTATCTTTTTACCGGCTGGTATCCATACCTCGTTATTCATAATACTACCTGTAGTGAACACAAGATGTGAATATTGTGAAACCTTCATGTAACTCAGGTTGATGGAATGATTTTTGGAAATCTGCAGGTCTGCATTCAGTCTGGGCTCAAAAGAAAAATCCGAAAATCCTCTTGTTATATGATTACTAATCCTGAAACCCGGAGATATTGACCATTTTTCATTGAGAATAATTTTGTTATCAGCATAAATGACGGTTTCGAATGAATTGGAAGGTTTTGCCTCTTGCTGAATTGCCTGAGTTGAAATATATGTATCATTTGGAATCATGGAGAGGTAGGTGCATTGGATTCCAAAATCTGCAAACCAGTTTTCAGACACTGCATATTTCAGACCTGACCTTAAAGACAAATCTCTGACTGAAGATTTATAATTTTCCTTATAAGTTGTCGATGTATCCTGTTCCTGTAAAGTGTACTTCATGAACTCCTTTAACCTGTATCGGGTGATGGAGATGTTACTTGATGAAAACAACCGTGGAGATATAATTCTATTATACTTTGCCGAAATCAGCCAGTTTCCCCATATATTACCCATTCTGTACTTTTCTTTCTTCACAGACCAGAAATTAAGGTAATCATCTCCCTGATAAAAATTTAAGCTGAAACTATTTTTTTTGTCAGGCTTCCATGAAAACTTGCCATTGAAATCATGAAAACCGTAAGCAGTGATATAATCATTTTCGTTTTGTAAAATCTGGATCATTGCCATCAGAGGATCAAACAGGGTCTTTCGGGCACCAATTATAAAGCTTGAATTTTTAAATCCAGCCGGTCCTTCAAAATTGAAGGATAGGTCCGTTATACCTGCACTAAAAGAACCCTTACAGGTGGAGTAATCACCTTCCCTCTGGGTTATGTCCACAACCGAAGAGAGTTTCCCTCCATACCTTGAAGGAAATCCACCTTTATAGACATCAATATTGTTTATCATATCAGGATTGAAAACAGACATGAAACCACCAAGATGATTGACATAAATGATTGGAACATTATCGAACAGGTACAGGTTCTGCCCCGGATCACCGCCCCTGACAATCATGCGACTGGATCCTTCCTGTGAAGAACTTATTCCAGGTAGAAGTGACAGGGTTTTAATGACATCAGGTTTCCCTCCAATTGAAGGTGTCTGTGTCATCTGTACATAATTCAGAGTTGAGATATTGGTATTGCGTTTTCTTTCTGCATTTATAGTTACCTCAGATAGTTGTTCAATATTCTCAGACAACGAAATTTCAATAATTGTATCATTTACGGTGCTCAGATGCAGGACCTGGCTTTCATAGCCAATAAATGATACTTTCAATGAGGGATTAACCTTAACCACCAGGGTGAAATATCCATTGTAATCTGATATAGTTACGTTTGTTGTTCCTGCTTCTGTTATGCCGGTTCCGATCAACCGCTCTCCATTATTCCTGCTTTTTACAAATCCTGAAACATTTATCTTTTGCTGAGCATTCAATGAGGAGCTCAGTAACAAAAAAAGGAAGGCGCTATTTTGAATAATCTTCCGCATTTATTCAGTACTTAGGAAACAATGTATCTGAGATTACCACTGAATATCCTGCAAATATTCCATAACCGCCGGGGATATTTGAGAACAAAGGGAAAGCGTTTATTGAAGCCGCAGGAAATTCAGGAAACCTGCCCTTTTCATATAAGTACTTCTGTTTGACAAATTGATAATAACTTCCACTGCAGGAACGCAATTCTATTATCAATGGATACAAATCGGTATAGCTTGGGCCACCTCCGCTGGAACCGTATCCTCCGGTGAAGTAATTAATCGTCATTGTATAAACAGAATCTCTGATGATCTCATTACTGAATATTGTCAGAGGAAGTCCTTCGTTCAATAAGACAGGATCGGTTATCTTCTTCAATGTGGCGAGCCCCTCATGTTTGTCCAGCAGGAGCCTGATTATTACTTCGAAATACTGTCGCTCGGATGTATTTGTTCTTAATGAAAAAGTTAAAGATGGATAGATCACACCCTCCTCATCCTTCCCGGCATAGCTTGTATGGATTATATTGAGGATAGGTGAAGGAGCCGGAAGAATTTCATTACACGTGAGTGTTTTGTAACCAGGGACATTTAC
>CAYPKL010000236.1:0-3537 GCA_964411285.1 uncultured Rikenellaceae bacterium | reverse complement strand
GTAATAATTCACCCTCACCAGGTCGTACGACTCTTTTACAAGGTCAAAAGTTGTATCTGTGGACCCGTCGTTGACTATTATCACTTCAAAGTTGTTATAATAAAGGGAAAGTAGTGTGCGGATGTTGTCAATAATTGTCTTGCTTTCGTTGAAGGCAGGTGCAATTATCGAGATCTTCGGACTTAAAGGCGACAGTACCAGTGAGTTGTAGTTGATATAGCTGTTTTTGCGAATGTACTTTCGCAGGGCTACAGCTGAGGCTATGCCCAGCAGAAGGTATGACCCGAAAAGAATCAGAGTAAGATAAAAGATAATATGTGCAAAAATAAATTCCATATATTCTAATATATTCTTCGGTCAAGTACGTGCCTCACAATGATATTGTAATTCTTATACTCGGATTTCATGAGGTTTACAAGCATCTTTACTCCCTCTTCGCCATTATTCTCAATAGCCTTCGTTGCTTCTATCTGCAACTGGACATCATCTTCCTTATCAAGAACAAGTTGCAGAAATCCCAGAAGTGAAGGATCCGGCATCTTTCCCATTGATTTTACTATCTCAAGACATGTTTTGTAATCCTGGTTCTTGTACATTCTTTTCATTACATCAAGAGTGGAGCGCATATCGAGATCACCGGCAACCTGAACAGCCAGGTGTCTGACATCTGAAGACCGGTGTTCCATGATCTCTATAATATCTTCTTCAGCATCCCTTTGCTTAAATTCCCTGATCATCCTTAATGCGAACATTATAACAGTGGGATTTGAAACTTTAAAATAATTTCTGAATGCCGGCACCGGAAGTTCATGCTGGATGATCAGATCATGAAGGGTGATCTGTTCCCATAAAGAAAATGGCCTTTTAAGATCGTAAAGGAATCCAAACGGATCATTACCGTTCAATCGCACCAGGGCTGTCTGTGCTTCCATCCGGAGTATCTCATTCCTGGAATTCAGAGCTTTGTTTATTGCAGGATTTGCATCTTTAATATTCATAAAAGCAAGCTCACGAAATCCTTTGATTTTTTTATGCCAGCGAAAATCATAGGCTCTTTTAATGGAATCCTTGTCCAGTCCCAGCGAGAGGTACAGATTCTGAAGCTTTTTCTCGGCATCGCCTTTCAGATTTATGCCTACATCAATCATCTGATCAATCAATACTTGTCTCCTGTAACCGGTAGATGCTATTAAAAAACTTATCCGAATTGCTGTCGGAAAAAAGGAAGTCGACAATCAGGCCCTGATAGGTTTCAGATAGGTATTGGTTTAATTCTTCTTCCTTCTCCATCCTGGCTCTGTTAAAAAGAATTACTATTAACAAAATAACCATAGTGACAATCGACAGGAAAATTGTTATGATAAGTGCATTTAAAAAGGCAAATGACTTACCAAAATAATTTATTCTTTTAAGCCAGGGACTGTCGCTGTTAAGAAAGAAAAATCTGTTCCCAGCCTTATTTGTCTGTACTATCGTGGTCGAAGTGGTATCCCTGCCGGAAGCAAATATCTGGGTAGTATCCGGTAAGGTATCGGCTGATAAGGGAGTTACGGGTGGTGCTGTGTCAATCCGGTTCGTATCTTCAGAACTGAAAGCAGTGCCGGATTCGTTGTGTTTTACTTCAGGATTATCAGTAACACCTGTAAGATTTCCTTTCTTTTCCTGTTTTATCCTGATCACCAGAATTTTATAAAAATCATCCTCTTCTATCATTGTAACATCTTCACCCAAAACAGGATGGACCTTTGAGAACATTATTTCCGCGTATTTCTTCGTTCTGAAAGCTCCGATTTGAACAGGATACTTGTTTTTGGTAATAACTCTAAGATCGTTTATTCTTGATTCATTTCCTTCTGAGGTAAAAATGGCGAGGCCGTCGGGAACAAAAATTGGCAGCAGGTGATTTTCGGGTGAATATGGATTCCAAACAGGATTTGGCTGTGCTGCAGCAAATGAGAGAAGTGATAATATCAGCAGCATCCGGTATTTCATCACTTCATTTTAATTGCATAAATAAACCCTATACTTCCTTCAAACCTGTCCCTGTAGCCTGATTCCAGATAATCTCCGATTAAATACTCTTCCCTGGAATAGCCGGCACCAATCCGCAATGAAAGTTTATCAGCCACCAGGACATTATAAGCCAGCCTGATGCTGTTGGCGCTTAATCGCATTATATCCGACTGAATATCAAATGGTTCATCCGGAGCACTTCCGGTCCCGACCGTTAGTTGCAAATAATCGGTATTGTTAAAATATCGTCTTGCGTTTATATAAAATGATGTTGTTGGACCTTCATCTTTAAAGTGCACAAAGCATTTTCCGGAGAGCCAGTATTTACCGATATATTTTTCAATTGAAGCAAGAGCTATAAATATATCACGGTCAAAGTGATAATAGTTCAGACCCGCGGAAACAGCCCAGCCTGCAGGTAAAACCTGCCACAATTCAACAGCGGCTCTGTGAGTGGGGAAATACGAACCCGGACTATAAGCATAATCGAAATATGCATAGTTTTTATCAGAAAGACGGGGATATGCCTCTACCTCAAATTGAAGTTCAGTTGCATGGACTGTAGAATTATCTTCAGCTATTAAATTTCCAACATTGATATATGCGGCTGCAGGCCCCCGGTCAAACCTGTGCCCGGCACCAGCCCTGAAAACCTGCCAGAAACGGGAATACGGAACATCAAAATAATCAAAGTAATAACCAGCCCTCAGGTCAGTTGCAACGGGGGTGTACTCCTTTGACCAAAGTGTAATATCTCTTTTGACAGCAAGTGCGTCTCCGTTTTCGGGTTCAGCGGCAAGGAGAGTATCAATTACTGCCATTGCCTGCTTGTAATCCTTTTGCCAGGCCAGAATGCGTGTAAGCAGCACACGGGCATCTCCGTAAGATGGAAAAGCATTTATAAGCTTTATGGCAGCAGCAGCGGCTTCAGTGTAATTCCCCTTGAATGCTGTCTCTTTAATCCTCAGGTATTCGGCTTCAGGATTAATATTTTCCTGCGAAAACAATCCTGTTGTTGCCGAAAGCAGAGAAAAGAAAAGCCCGGCAAATAGATATTTTAAAGGTCTGCCCATTTATTATCTGTGGAGAATTGATTTTATTCTTTTCACCAGATCAACCGGATCAAAAGGTTTTATGATATAATCGCTAATCCCCAATTCACCGGCCTGTCTCATCATCTGAGGTTCGCTGAAAGCCGTCAGCACCAACACCGGAGTATCCTTCCCCTGATCGGACCTGAGAAATTTTACCAGTTCAAGCCCGCTCCTGTATGGAAGATGAATGTCAGCAACAACAAGTTCATAATCATTCATTTTAAGCAGTTCAATTGCTTTATTACCATCTTCAGCCGTTTCAACATCAAAACCCCCTTTTTCAAGAATCACCGACAAAGTTTTTATTGCCATAGGATTATCTTCGCAAATTAATATTTTCACTGTCAGAAATTCTAAAGTTAAAAGTAAGGTACTGATTTAATCCCCTCAAATACTGATGTTAATCTTCAAGTCAAAATTGGCGATTTTT
>CAYPKL010000235.1:0-2540 GCA_964411285.1 uncultured Rikenellaceae bacterium | reverse complement strand
ATTCCGTGGATATTATTCATCCCGATCTTCACACTGCAGGTGGAATCCTGGAAACGAAGAAAATTGGTGATTATGCTGAAGAAAAGGGAGTATCGATGGCAATGCACTGTTCCAGCACTCCGGTCGGATTTATGGCAAGCGCTCATTGTGCTGCTGCCACACAGAACTTCCTTGCGCTTGAGATGACAACCCAGGCGGTGGATAATCCATGGTGGGAAAATCTGGTTATAACTCCCGACGGAAGAAAACTGACGGAAAAAGGATTTGCCAATGTTCCACTGTCAGCACCCGGATTAGGAATAGAGCTGAACGATGATGAGGTTAAAAGACATCTGTATCCGACAGACAGAAGCTTTTTTGCGCCCACTCCTGAATGGAATGATAAACGTTCATCCGACCATCTCTGGAGCGGAAGATTCACAATAGGACAACCTACAGGTATTGTTCCAAAATAAAAATATTGCCTGAACTTATTCTCAAAAAAACACAAAACAGTTATCCGAAAGCCAAATAGTAATTTTATTTTTAAAAGAGAAATTTATTCAGGAAATATATCAATTAATTTTAATAAAGCCAGTTAAAATGAAACGTAAAGAATTTCTACAAAAAGGATTAGTCACCGGCGCTCTTGCAGGAACAGCCTCCTGGATAACAGGGGCACCCGGGACAGGTCAGAATGAACAGAATAAGAAGGTCCCAAGAGGTTATGATGTCGAT
Source organism: uncultured Rikenellaceae bacterium (assembly GCA_964411285.1). Lineage (GTDB taxonomy): Bacteria > Bacteroidota > Bacteroidia > Bacteroidales > VadinHA17 > LD21. The sequence continues at coordinate 1,823 of CAYPKL010000235.1, read as the reverse complement.
TACGAAGAGGTAATGATTGAAAAAGCAAAAAAGGGCAAGCCTCATCAGGGGAAAGTCCTTCTTGCCATTCAGCCTCACTCGGATGATATTCCTCTTTCAGCAGGCGGATTAGTTGCAAAACTGATGGATGAAGGGTATACGGGATATTTATGTTCTGTGACCGATGATGCGAGAGGGGAAGGTGAATATAAACAAAACAGAATTGATAATCAGAATATAGCTGACTTTTATGGAATGAAGAAATCATTTGAATTGCTGATGCCGCATCACCAGCTCGACAGCATTGGGATTCAGGATCTGAAACAGAGGTTTATATTTCTGATCAGGGCTTTAAAAGTCGACACAATTGTCTGTATGGATCCGTGGGGGCATTATGAAGAAAATCCCGATCATTATATTACCGGGCTGGCTGTCGAGGCAGCAAGGTGGATTGCAGGCGCAAATGATTATCCTGAGCATTTTGCTTTTGGAATTGGCCCTTATACCCCGAAAGAAAGGTACTATTATTCAAGAGCCGGAGAAACCAACAACCTTATTGTGGACATAAGTGACTACATTGATAAAAAAATTGAAGTCAACCTGTTAAACACTGCAAAGGGACCTGCGGGAAATAACGGCGTAAAGCTGAGGGAGAGACTTGCCAGAGAGGGCAAACGATTAACTCTGCTTGAAGGTGATGATCATACGGCCAATTTCAATTACACAAAAGCATTTGTCTTTAACGATAACAGGAAACTGGGCGAGAAATACGGCCTGGAGTGGGCTGAAGGATACCACTATATGACTGATATTCCATTTGACAATCATGTCCCCGACGTCTTGTCGCCAGTGGAGGAATTTATAAAGAAGAATGCAATACCTAAGTAGTTATTGCTACCCATCAATAAAGTTCAACTTAATATGGAAGTTAACCTATTACTGAAAAGATAATAAAGCAGTAAAATTAAGTATTTGAAAAAATTTGATTTCAGGAGAAAAGCCAGGTTCAATAATTATCCTTTAATCAAAGAAATTTTTATCCTCTTCAGAAAGATACTGCCTTGCGGCCTTAACATTGATTGTCACACCCAGGCCGGGTCTGTCCCACACTTCAATCTGACCTTCTTTAACAACAGGGTCAGGCAATCCTTCGATAATATCGTACCACCATGCAGGGTTTCCCTGGCAATATTCAAAGGCTATATAGTTTTCGGGCATGGCTGCTCCTGCCTGCACCTGGGCTGCAATACCGATCAATCCATCGAAAGTACCATGAGGTGCAAATTGGATGCTATACAGATCCGCGTATTCCGCTACCCATTTCATCTCAGCTATCCCTCCCATATCTTCCGGATCGGGGCCGAGTACACTTACTGCATGTTTTTCTATCAGCTCACGAAAGTTCTGACGGAGGTATATCTGTTCACCGGTATGTATGGGAGTTGTTGTACTCCGCGTTAGTTCGCGGTAGTCGTCAGCCATCACATAAGGAGTGTAATCGCCCGTAAGCATATCTTCAAGCCACATCAGGTTAAAAGGTTCCATTGCATTTGCCATTCGGATTGCATCTGACAATAACATTCCTGGTCCGCAATCGAGTGCGAGCCCGACACTGTCACCCAAACCTTCCTTCATGGCTGCAACACGTTCTACCATATATTTTAATCCATACTCAGTTATCGGGCCACGACGACCGACATCTTTTTTGCTTAATGACGGAGAAGTATTTTCGTAAGTGAAATTGGGTACGCTTCTGTTCATCCCGGCATGAAAGCCAACTGCAGTTTTGACAATTGTAAATCCCTGAGGCAGGGCTTTTACTCTTGTAGCCCAATCCAAATAAT
>CAYPKL010000234.1:0-4139 GCA_964411285.1 uncultured Rikenellaceae bacterium | reverse complement strand
GCATGAAAACCTGGGAACAGGTTTTTTGGGAGAGGATACATTTTCCATGCTGGTAAACGATCCCAGGTTCGATGACATGCCGTTAATACTTGAAACCCCGGAGGATTCCCTCTGGGAAGCTGAAATAAAAAAACTCTATTCATTTGTAAGGAAGTAAAAATTTAATTTGAAAAGGCACAGGACCGAGCCTCAAGGGGATTGTTTCAGAAGTCCTTTGTGGGCCTTTGTGACGTACTTTGTGATCCTTTGTGGTTAAACATAAATCCCTTAACCACAAAGGATCACAAAGGTAAGACCTAAGAACACCAAGGAAGAATATTACTATTAAAATACTTATGAGACAGCCTCTAGCGAAGGAGCCAGCCTGCAGGGAGTGGAGTCAGGTTCAGCAGGAAGGCTTTAACAATAATTTTTCATTAATTAGCTTCTGCATTTCCGGATCCTTAAGTCTCTCCAGAGTAGCCTTATATCCAATTTCATATACTTCGACTGCTTTTTCGGGATCGAGGATCTTATAATTTTTCAATTCTGCAGGGGCAATAAAAAGATCAAATTTCATCTCCTTATGATCAAGTTCTTTTGCCATATTCAGGCTAAAAGTGCGTTCTGCGATCTGGACAAGGCTTGTAACAGTTTTTTCATAGCCGGTGGGATTAACAAAAGAACCTATTATAAATTCACAGTTGCCTTCGATGGGCTTTATTGGCATATTATCGAGAACTCCTCCGTCGACATAGCAGATATCATTTATTATTACAGGTTTGAAAAGAACCGGGATGCTTGCCGAGGCTATTACAGTTTTTAATAATTCACCGGAAGAAAAATATACCGCTTTACCATTATTCAGGTCAGTTGCAGTAACAAAAAGGGGGATTTTCAGGTCTTCAAATTTTTTTGCCCGCAGGTTTTCTTTAAGTATTGTTTCAATACCTGAGATCTGAAGAAGCCCCTCACGCGGCACTGTGGGCCTGACATAATGCAGCCTGCTCGTTGAGTTCATCAGCTTCAGGATCTCTTCGGGTGCAAAACCATCAGCATATAGAACACCAACAAGAGCTCCTGCGCTTGTTCCCGATACAACATCGGGATATATACCTGCATCGTTTAATGCCTTTAATACCCCTATATGAGCGAATCCCCGTGCGCCGCCACCGCTTAATACAAGACCTGTTCTGTAATTTTTTTCTGACATATTCCTGAATTTTTAGCCAGCCATAAACTCAAAAAGCAGCCTTAGATTCAAATATATTACAATAACTGCAATGATTGATAAAATTGATGTTAACAGGGTTCCGTTTGCATATTTTCCCATTACCTTCCTTGATGAGGTCAGATATACCTGAATAACAACAGTAAACGGAAGCTGAATGCTGAGAAAAACCTGGGAAAGGATCAGGCCCTTAAATGGATCACCTATAAAAAATATCAGTACCAGTGCACCTAAAAGAGAAACCAGGACACCTGCCCGTGAATGACTGTCTTTTATATCGTATGGTTCCCTGAACATGCCGGAGACAATTGATCCTCCCGCCATAGCTGAGGTAAGGGATGATGAAATGCCTGAAAAAAGAAGTGCCACGGCAAAAACAACTGCTGCATTCGATCCCACCAGAGGCTTCAGAATACTTTGGGCCTGCTGGAGTTCTTCAACTTTTGTACCGGTTTTAAAAAAGGTTGCTGCTGCCAGGATGATCATTGCGCTGTTGATGGCCCAGCCAATAATCATTGACAGAAGAGTATCTGCAAATTCAAATTTCAATTGCTTCTTTATTATTTTTTCATCCTGAAGATTCCACTGCCGGCTCTGGATCACTTCAGAATGAAGAAAAAGATTATGAGGCATGACAACAGCCCCAAGTACACTCATGATCAGAAAAACAGATCCTTCAGGGATAGACGGTTTAACCCAAGATATCCCTGCCGCGGCCCAGTCGACATCAACAAGGAATATTTCATACAAAAACGAGAGACCGATTATCGAAACAAATCCTATTATCCATTTTTCCATCTTTTTATAAGAATGGGTTAACAGCATGATTAATACAAATGCTGTTACCAGTATTGCACCTGTTGTTACAGGGATGTTAAAAAGCATGTTCAGGGCAATAGAACCCCCCAGAATTTCTGCAAGGGATGTGGCAACCGAAGCCAGAACAGCAAATGAAAGGATGGATTTTGCTACTATCGGATTAATATGAATTGTTGCTGCTTCTGAAAGACACAGACCGGTTGCGATTCCAAGGTGAGCAACGTTATGCTGAAGGATTATAAGCATAATCGTTGAAAGAGTTACGATCCATAATAACGTGTACCCGTATTCCGATCCTGTTGCAATGTTGGCGGCCCAGTTTCCGGGATCGGTAAAGCCTACAGTGACCAGTAATCCCGGTCCGATATATTTAAATATATCAAGCGCACCGAACGATGGTTTATGTACCTTTTTCGAGGAACTTTTGTTGAACCGTAACGAATTTAATAATGTTTTAAAATTCAACATCTTAAATGATTCATAACTTTGATTTCAGCTGTCAGTTTCAATTATAAACCTTCTAACAAATATAGACATTGGCTGATGAAAAACATTTATTTAATTACCAGTGATTCTTTTATAATTAACTAAATTTGATGAATAAAGAACTATTTCAAATAAAACAAACAGATCGGAATGCAATTTTTACTTGTAGCTTTTGACGGAACAGATGAGGGAGCTCTTGAAAGAAGAATGAAAGTACGTCCAGGCCATCTGGAAAATGTATCGGTCATGAAAAAAGCAGGCGAGTTTCTACTGGGCGGGGCCATTCTTGATGATGACGGAAAAATGACAGGATCGATGATAGTGTATGAATTTCCTGACAGGGCCGCTCTCGACAGAAGGCTCAGGGATGAACCATACATCGTTAATAATGTCTGGCAGAAAATCGAAATCAGGCCCTACAGACTTGCAAAAATTGAATAAAATACAATAAACAGAAACAGACAGTTATGAAAAGATTTAAAACACTTTTACCGGCAATATTTATTACTCTGATGATTTCGGGGCAGCAGGCTTCTCAGACAAATCTGCCATTCAAGATGGAAGAACTTACATCCCCGCAGTTTGCAAAGGCTGTTGAACTCTCAAAAGGAGTTTGTGTAATACCGCTTGGAATCATTGAAAAACACGGGCCGCATCTTCCGCTTGGAACCGATCTTTTCGAAGCCAGGGAAGCCTCATCCGGCGCTGCAAAAAAAGAATACGCCATAGTTTATCCGCCATATTTTGTAGGGCAGATTTTTGAGGCAAAGCACCAGCCCGGTACGATGGCTTATAGTAATGAGCTGATGTGGAAGATGCTGGAGGAAACATGCGCTGAATTGTCAAGGAATGGATTGAAGAAGATCATAATAGCCAACGGCCACGGAGGGAGCACCAGCTTCCTTCAGTATTTCTGTCAGTCGCAGCTGGCAGGCAGGAGAGATTACATAGTTGTTCTCTTTCAGCAGGAAGCAGACCCGGTTTATGGTAAGGAGATCGAATCGTTGAAGAAAGCAAAACTCGACGGTCATGCCGGTGAAGAAGAAACATCGATGATGTATTACATAAGACCCGACCTTGTTGATATTAAGGCGATAACAAGCCAGTCAGGCGCAAATCAGAAAAGACTTGACAAGCTTCCTTTCGGTTATACGGGAATATGGTGGTATGCAAGTTTCCCGAATCATTTTGCCAGTGATGTGGCACAACCCGATAAAAAACTTGGTGAGCTTCTGTTTAATAGCTGGTCGGATCAGCTGGCTGAGTTAATTAAATACCTGAAGAACAATAATAGTGTAGAGGAACTGCAGGAAGAGTTTTATAAAAGGGCAGAGAACCCTATGCAGAAATAAGGAAATCAAATTACCGCTGGCGCGGATTTGTAATCCGTGCCCTGGTAATATTCTATCTATATGTTCGTTACTTTACTGATTCTATAACTACTTCAAGTTACTTTTGAAAACTTTTTTGTTTACCACCAAGAGCAGTAGAAACTTTTAATGGGGGGCAGTTGAAACCAAAGTCAGGCACGGATTGCAAATCCGCGCCAGCGGGTACCTGGGATTGTGTTATTTTATTGCTAAAGACATATATCGTTTCAGGTAATTAAATTACTGTAATGCAT
>CAYPKL010000233.1:0-4960 GCA_964411285.1 uncultured Rikenellaceae bacterium | reverse complement strand
CAGGGCCTTATTAATGATATGATCACTTCTGACATTCATCTGATGAAAAAGGAGGGTCACATTAAAAATGGCGGTTTCAAAACCTTTAATTATTTCGAGTAAAAATATTTTGATGAACCCGGATTCTAAAATATATGTTGCAGGTCATACCGGTCTGGTTGGATCGGCAATAACCGAAATACTGAGGTCAAAGGGTTATAATAATCTTCTTTTGAGGACAATCGACGAGCTTGATCTCACTGACCAGAAGCTGGTTAATGCATTTTTCGCCGAAGAGAAACCTGAATATGTTTTCCTGGCAGCGGCAAAGGTTGGAGGTATTGTTGCTAACAATACTTTAAGAGCAGATTTTATTTATGTCAATCTGATGATCCAGAATAATATTATTAATTCATCATGGAAGTCAGGTGTTAAAAAGTTGTTGTTCCTTGGGTCCACATGTATTTATCCTAAAAATGCACCCCAGCCTTTGAAGGAAGATTACCTGTTAACATCAACACTCGAATATACAAATGAACCCTACGCAATAGCCAAAATAGCAGGGCTGAAGATGTGTGAATCATTTAACAATCAATACAATACCAACTTTATTGCCGTAATGCCTACCAATCTGTACGGATTTGGTGACAATTACGACCTTGAAAAATCACATGTGCTTCCTGCTTTATTAAGAAAATTCCATCTCGGAAAATCTCTGGAGGATGATAACTGGCAATCTCTCAGAGAAGATCTGAACCGTTATCCGATTGAAAATACAGATGGCAAAGCAGAAAAACAAACCATTCTTACCCTCCTTGATAAATATGGCATTAAAGTATCGGATTCCGGAAACCCTGGTAAAAAGAGAGTTACAGTAACGATCTGGGGAACAGGATCACCCCTCAGAGAATTCATGAATTCACAGGACATGGCTGAAGCATGTGTATTTATTATGGAAACCATTAATGTAAAAGATATTGCTGAAATTCATAGATCAGGTGAATATGATCCTGAATATCATCCTCCGCATTTTCTGAACATAGGCACCGGGGAAGAAATTACTATTAAAGAGCTTGCTTATAAAATTAAATCTCTTACCGGCTTTTCCGGAGAAATAGCTTTTGACCATTCAAAACCTGACGGTACAATGCGGAAAACAATTGACATTAGTGCATTGCAGGGTCTTGGCTACAAGCATAAATTTGATCTTGACAAGGGATTAAAAAGTACCTACGACCGGTATATAACGAGATAAGTTTAACCGTTTCCCTTTATCTTCCTCAGAAACGTCAGTGGAATTTTAACAATAAGATTCTGGTCGAGTCTGTCAATCCTGATCACAACCCTTTTCTGGGAACCGGTTTTTACAAGTTCACCTGTGAGTCCTATCAACGAACCACTTACAACCTCAACATTGTCCCCCGGTTCAAATTTTTCGGATGATATTTCAATCTCCGCATCACTGTTGATAAGCAGGCGCAGATTATCGATCTGTTTCTGGGGTATTGAAGCAGGTTGTCCCTCGAAAGAAATAAAACGTACGACTCCCTGGGCCTGATAAACCTTTGGAAATAAAACCGGGGAGACCTTTACAAAAACGTAAGATGACAACAAAGGCCTTTCAACAAGTTTTTTGCGGTCGCTCCAGATTCTGTACGTCTTTTGCAATGGCAGGAAAACCTCTATATCCGATTCAATAAGCCTGTCTCTGACCAGCTTTTCAGCTCTTGGATTAGTGTAAATTGCATACCATTTCGATTCACTTGTTTTTTTTGTAAGGAGTGGCATTAATACCTTTTTGCTGCTGTCATTTTTCATTTACAGGAGATAATTCTAAGAATTATCAAAGATACTTTTTTGTTTTTATGTTTTGCCTCCAAAAAACTATTTAAGGTATGTGGCGGTATGTGAAAAATATGCTGAATTGGCTCACTTTTGGATTGTTTTTTTATTAAACAAAAAAAGTTACCTTTGCGCCATAAACAAAACAGTTAATACCATGGCTGAAAAGACACGATTTTCTGATGAGGAGCTTGAAGAATTCAGGCAGATAATTCTTGATAAACTTGATAAGGCCAAAAGGGATTACGAAATTCTTAAATCAAGCATAACCCACGAGGAAAGTAATGATACTATGGATACTTCTCCCACTTTTAAGGTACTTGAGGAAGGAGCTACAACCCTGTCAAAAGAAGAGGCCGGCAGACTTGCCCAGAGACAGCAAAAATTTATTCAGCATCTTCAGGCTGCTCTGGTAAGAATTGAAAATAAAACCTATGGCATCTGCCGTGAAACAGGACAGCTGATATCAAAAGACAGACTCAGAGCTGTTCCTCATGCAACTTTATGTATTGATGCAAAGATGAAACAAAAGTAAGAAACGGCGCAAGGAGCACAACACTGGCCGCCAGGAAGAATTATACACAAGGAAGAATTAATTATACAAGACCGCTTCAGAGATGAGGCGGTTTTTTGTTTGAAAACGGAAGTTTTTTGTTATATGCGGTACCTGCTGGCGCCGATTTGGCTTCGCCGAGCTCGCAAAATACGGCATTTTCGTCCGCTGGCGCCGATTTGCAATCGGTGCCTTTTGCTCGGTTGCAATCGGTGCCTTTTGCTCGGTTGCAATCAGTGCCTTTTCGACGGCTGCAATCGATGCCTTTTGCAGAAAATACCCTTAATCCTTTAGATGCACTCTGAAATAATCAATAGTCCTGGTAAGACCATCCTCCAAACTAACTTTAGGCTGCCAGTCCAGATCTCTTATAGCCATGGATATATCCGGTCTCCTCCGCTGAGGATCATCCTGTATCGCCGGTAGGTATTTAATCTTTGATTTTGACCCTGTCATTGAAATAATCTTCTCCGCAAGTTCTCCGACTGATACTTCAACCGGATTCCCGATGTTTACAGGTCCGGAAAATTCATCAGGAGTTTCCATAAGCTTAATAATTCCATCGATCAAATCATCAACATACTGAAAACTGCGGGTATGACTGCCGTCTCCGAAAATGGTAAGATCTTCACCCATTAAAGCCTGTATAATGAAATTTGAAATGACCCGTCCGTCATTTTTATCCATTCGCGGACCGTAGGTATTAAAAATCCTGGCAATTTTTATCCTTACATTATTCTGGGTATGGTAATTCATAAAAAGTGTTTCCGCGCACCGCTTTCCCTCATCATAGCAAGCCCTTGGACCAAGGGTATTCACATTGCCCCAGTAGGTTTCCGGCTGAGGATGAACTGCCGGATCACCATAAATCTCACTTGTAGAAGCAAGCAGAATCTTCGACCTGGTCCTCTTTGCAAGTCCGAGGGTGTTAATTGCACCCATCACAGAGGTCTTTATTGTTTTAATGCTGTTGTACTGATAATGGACAGGTGATGCCGGACAAGCAAGGTTATAGATTTCATCCGTTTCAATAAAAACCGGCATTGTAATATCATGTCTGATAACCTCAAAATAATGATTGTCTAAAAGATGAATGATGTTCATCTTAGAGCCCGTAAAATAATTGTCAAGACAGATTACTTCATTACCAAGATCAAGAAGGCGTTCACAGAGATGAGAACCGATAAATCCCGCACCTCCGGTTACAAGGATTCGTTTCATTTGGATACGATTGGTTTGATACAAATGTAATAAAACCTTCGATGCACGACTCGCGATTCACGGAACCCGTCTTGAGTCGTGATCATGTATCCAAATGTCTAAAGATTCTTCTCAATAGAAATCTTTATCAGCACATCGTCTATCTCCACCTCCCTTACATTACCATCTGTGAAACTATTAACAGTCTCCACTTTAGTGGCAAGAGTCTGTGAGCCGATATATGAGGAATAACGCTTTATGGCTTCACGGATAAGGTGATGATCTTCAATTAAAACTGTTATTTTGTCGGTAACATCAAACCCACTTTCCTTCCTGAAATTCTGAATCCTGTTTACAAACTCCCTGGCAATGCCTTCGTACCGGAGCTCATCTGTTACTGTTATATCAAGAGCCACAGTAAGCTTACCATCATTAGCCACCTGCCACCCGGGAATGTCTTCAGATATTATCTCCACATCATTTGTGGTAAGTTCAGCATTCTGGCCGCTGACTGAAATGCTGCAGCTTCCTTTGCTTTCAAAATCAGCGATTTCCTTCTGGGTGAGTTCTGCAACAGCCTTACTGATTTCTTTCATCAGTTTTCCGTAACGGGGACCAAGAGTTTTAAAATCGAGCTTTACCTTTTTGATCAGGATGGAGGACGTATCATCAATGTACTCTGCATTTTTAACATTGACTTCAGCCAGTATAAGCTCCCTGACTGCTTCTATCTTATTCCTGAACGATTTATCAGTTATTGGTATCAATATCCTCGCAAGCGGCTGACGAACCTTTATGTTTACCTTCCTGCGAAGCCCAAGGATCATTGAGGATACTTTCTGGGCTATTCCCATTCTTTCTTCAAGATTGTTATCTATCAGACTCTGATCAAATTCCGGGAAAAGAACAAGGTGGACTGAATCTTCCTTATGCCTGCCGGTTGTGTTGTTCAAATCCATGAACAGCCGGTCCATATAGAACGGCGAAACCGGAGCAGCAAGCTTAGATACTGTTTCAAGGCAGACATAAAGGGTCTGGTAGGCTGACAGTTTGTCTTTATCAAATTCTCCTCCCCAGAAACGTTTTCTGTTTAGTCGCACATACCAGTTACTCAGGTTTTCGGTCACAAAATCCTGGATTGCACGGCCCGCCCTTGTCAGATCGTAATCATCATAGCATTCCCCGACCTCTTTAATGAGAGAATTGAGAAGAGAAATGATCCAGCGGTCAATTTCCGGACGTTCATTTACCGGAATTTCGCTTTCTGTGTATCTGAAATTATCGATGTTGGCATACAAAGCAAAAAAGGAATAAGTATTATAAAGAGTTCCGAAAAATTTCCTTTTCACTTCATCGACTCCTGCCATATCAAATTTAAGATTATCC
>CAYPKL010000232.1:0-3404 GCA_964411285.1 uncultured Rikenellaceae bacterium | reverse complement strand
AGCAATAACTGCAAGTACAAAATGAGGATACCTGAACAGATCTGCAATTTTGCCGGCTGGCTCATTGCCTGAAGCAGCTGCATGAGGATCTTCTTTTAGTTCCGGAAATTTAACTCTCCAGAATAGAATTGCAACGACAAGTACCAGCGTTCCTATCAGAAGATAGGGGAGCGCTATTGATGCAAATTTATTGGTGTCGCCGCCGCCTGAAAAGATCAGCATCCCGCCTACCAGCGGACCGGCTATCCAGCCCAATCCATTGAATGACTGGGAAAAATTAATTCGCCTTTCGCCAAATTCAGGGGGACCAAGAACTGTCGTATAAGGATTTGCAGCGGTTTCAAGGCAGGTAAGTCCGCAGGCAATAACAAAAAGGCAGAAAAGGAAGCTGCCGAAGGTCTGGATCATAGTAGCGGGCAGCATCAGAAATGCCCCGGCGGCAAATACCAAAAGACCAAAGATGATTCCTTTTTTATAGCCTGCTTTCTGCATAATGAGCCCGGCCGGAATTGCCATAAGGAAATAGCCGCCATAAAAGACAAATTGGACAAAAGCCGATTTTGCCTTTGACATATTCAGCAGTTCCTGAAAATGCTTGTTAAGAACATCCAGACAGCCATGGGCAAAACCCCATAAAAAGAATAGGCTGGTTATCAGAATAAAAGGGACTAGAAATCCCTCATAAACAAGCCTTTGCCTGTTTGCAGCAGCAGATGGTCCATTATTCATTTACAATCTTGTTTTTATCAATACAAGATTGTCATGATTTACGACTTTTGCAATACTTTAAATGAAAATAAAGTAGAAAAAGCCTCTGGGTTGGTGAGAACCCGAAAAAGCATGTACGTTAATATTATGATTTCTTTAACAGAAGGTTCACCTTTAGCTTAAACTCATCGTAAATGGTCTTATCACCCAGGTTTTCAAAGAATGATCCTGATCCGTATCGGATATCGTATTTTGACCTGTCGACAATAATATTTGCAAAGTAACGGTTTCCCTCTTCGGTTTTCTGGACCGCTGCCCTGAATTCAACAGGATGTGTAACACCTTTTATAGTCAGTAAGCCTTTGACAAGACCTGTTCCTTTTTCAAAAGATGTGCTTTCAGTAAGAACAAGTTTAGAAACCGGGTATTTTTGGACTCCAAAAAAATCTTCTGATTTAAGATGTCCTTCAAGCCTTTCATTCCCGTCGTAATCTTTCATACTTGTCATATCAATATTAAATTCACCGGAGACTATCTTATTGTCCTGCCAATCCAGCCATCCCGACTGGAGATTAATTGATCCGGTATGCTGTCCGGTGACTTTTTCTCCCAGCCATTCAAGTTTTGATTTTTCTTTATCAGCCGTTAATTTTCCCTGTGAATTCAGAATTCCTGAAAATGTAATTGATAAAATAACCAGTAATAATGTTTTTTTCATAATTGTTTTGTTTTTCATTTACTATAAAAACAAAAAGACTGAACAATTTGTTCAGTCAGGATCGCAAACAGGGAGCAGGTATTTAGTAAATGACTATAATCGATGTATATTGAGGCCTCCGCTGATTTCAAAAACCATACCGGTGGAAAAATTCCAGTCGCCCCGTGAAATTGATGCAACAGCTTTTCCAATATCTTCAGGCATCCCCCATCTTTTCTGGGGTACCAGACCTTCAGCAATCAGCTTGTCATACTTTTCCCTGATCACAACAGTCATATCGGTCTGAACGATTCCTGGTCGTACTTCATAGACCAGAATGCCTTCGCGCGAAAGCCGGTCAGTAAAAACTGCAGCAGCCATACTAAGTCCTGATTTTGAAATGCAATACTCGGCCCTGTTGGTGGAAGTCAGCACGGCCGACACTGAGGTGATGAATATAATTACAGGTCGGTAAAGAGAAATCTGTTCTTTCATCCAGATCATCTCTTTTGCGATTTTCTGTGCAAAGAAAACCGGTCCTTTCAGATTGATGTTTATAACCCTGTCATAACTCTCTTCACTCATTTCGAGAATATCACGCCTTTGTAAAGGGGCAACACCTGCGTTATTAACAAGGAAATCGATCCGTCCGTACCTTTCAAGGATATTGGAGACAACCTCTTTGTGGCATTTGGTACAGGATATATCAAGGCCTATCGGGAAAAACTGTGCCCCCTTTTTTTCAACTTCGGGTCCAAGTATTTCCATCCCTTCACTATCGACCGATCTGGCTATTGCAGCAATATCGAAACCTTCGCCTGCCAGCGCTATCGCAACTGATCTGCCTATTCCTCTGCTGGCGCCTGTAATAACGGCTACAGGTTTTCCATTCATGTTTAAAAGTTCAATCAGGTTAGATGAAAGTTGGCGATAAAGGTAATAATTTGTCTCATTTGTTCAACTTTCTATGAAATTATCTTCAAGATAATCTTTCCATACTTTCTCAAACCAAAGGTTCTGGTCAGGAATAATCCTCACCGTCTCAGTATTGGTCCAGATCGCCTCATTTATGTATCTGATTTCAAGTATTTTCTCTTCAGCATCTCTGTCATAATTACAAAGGTCATAAGGTAAATCCAAAGTCACCTGTCCGGGCTTTTCTGACAGATCTGTTTTTTCAACTATAAATGATCCTCTGCTCCTTCCGCCATTCAGAATATAAATTTTGATAGCTTCCAGATATAACAAATGGCTCAGACAGTTATTTGAAAGCATAAAACACTCTGCAATCTCTTTCACTGAGGAGGCAGAGAAGAGGTGATCAATATTCTTTAACAATTCCTGAGCTGTGTGGCATGCCTTTTCAATTTTTTTTACATTACGTATTATGCTTCCATTTTCTGACATCCGCTTTCGGATTGATTTTAAGATTTCTTCATTTTGCCCTTTATTGGGGGAAGAGAGCCAGAAATCAGCTTTCTTTAGCTCGTTATCTGTTTCAGCCATAGTTTCCGAAAGAAAATAATCTTTCCCTGCAGTATTCATTCTGTATCTCCGGCTTATAAACTGGGCAGCCCTGTAGCTCCCTACCTGTCCTGCATTCAATGCCGATCCCCCGGGTCTGCGGACTCCATGTGAACCATTGACCTCACCAACAGGAAAAAGATGCTTAAGGTCCGATTCCCACCAGATATTGCCCTTCAGACCTCCATTGCAATGCTGGGCGCAAACGCCTATTTCAACCGGTTCTGATGCCAAATCGATCCCGTGTTCTCTGAAAAGTTCCATTGCCTGAGAATTCATAGACTGAAGCCTCTCTATAGGTGAAGCCTTTATTGCACCTGAATTAATCAGATATTCATATACCTCATGATCAAGCTTTTCAGGGAAAAATGCATTATTATTTTCCCAGGTAAGGTTCCTGGTAAAATCCATAAAGACCCTTCTGTTCTTTTCTTTTTCTTTAAACACCATAAGATCAATAAGAGAGGACCCATAT
>CAYPKL010000231.1:0-5071 GCA_964411285.1 uncultured Rikenellaceae bacterium | reverse complement strand
TGTGGTATTCTCTTTGTTTACGGTAATTTTTTCAGCAGTGCCAAGCATATCAAGTGTTGTATTCTCAAGCTTAAGACCTTTTTCCTCTGAGATAACAGTTCCGCCTGTAAGGATGGCAATATCTTCAAGCATTTCTTTTCTTCTGTCGCCGAAACCCGGAGCCTTAACAGCACAAACTCTTAATGAACCGCGTAATCTGTTTACAACAAGAGTTGCGAGAGCTTCACCTTCAACATCCTCAGAAATAATAAGAAGCGGACGTCCTGCCTGAGCTGTTGCTTCAAGAACAGGAAGCATATCCTTCATTGAAGATATCTTCTTGTCATAAACAAGAATATAAGGATTTTCAAGTTCGGCTTCCATCTTTTCTGCATTTGTTACAAAATAAGCTGAAATATAACCGCGGTCGAACTGCATTCCTTCCACTACCTCAACTGAAGTGGTTGTTCCCTTCGACTCCTCAACAGTGATTACACCTTCCTTGTGCACTTTATTCATTGCTTCGGCAATCAGCTTACCTATTTCTTCATCATCATTGGCTGATACTCTTGCAACCTGCTCGATTTTGTCAAGATCGTTACCAATAACCTGAGCCTGCGATTTGAGATGTTTTATAACTGCTTCAACAGCTTTGTCAATACCGCGCTTTACATCCATAGGATTTGCACCGGCAGTAATATTCTTCAGCCCGACATTTATAATAGACTGCGCAAGAACTGTTGCTGTAGTTGTACCATCACCGGCGATATCACCTGTTTTTGATGCAACTTCCTTGACCATCTGGGCACCCATATTCATATAAGGATCAGATAATTCTATATCTTTTGCAACTGTCACTCCATCCTTAGTTATATGAGGAGCTCCGAATTTTTTCTCAAGAACAACATTACGGCCTTTTGGTCCGAGAGTAACTTTTACTGCATCTGCCAACTGATCCACACCTTCTTTAAGCAGGGCGCGGGCATTAATATTGAATTTAATTTCTTTTGCCATATTATTTGTTTTTTATTGGTTTACAAAATTACGATATGAATAAAATATCTGATTGTGAAATAAGAAGATAATCCTCATTGTCAATGGTAAGCTCCTGACCGGAATACTTTCCATAGAGAACAACATCCCCTTTTTTTACTTCCATTTCTTCGTCCTTTTTAGCAGAGCCAACCAGAATTATGGTACCCTGACGAGGTTTTTCCTTTGCTGAATCAGGAATGATAATACCACTTGCAGTCTTTGCTTCAGCTTCCTGAGGTTTTACTAAAACCTTTCCAGCCAATACTTTTCCTTTTAATTGTGCCATTTTTTATTTAGTTTTAAAGTTAAACATTGTTTTCTGACTAGTTCCTTAACATAATTTATGCCAAATGAGAAATTGCCGATAATCCTTACTTATTGCCGACATTTTATCGTATAAAAACTGTCAGCCTTGTCGGGGGATTAGCTTTTAACCTTTGTAAATTATTATCTGTTAGTGTTTTATGTGAAAAAATAAAAAAAGTGTCAGTTTATGACAAACTGACACTAAATATTGCAATTAAATAAATTTCAGCTCTAGTTTGAAGGTGAGTTCTCATCATTGGCAGGAGGAGTCGTTGTTGTTTGCGGAACAGCAGTCGGGAGTGTAGGAATAGCACTCGGATCCACGGCATTTTGAATCTGGTTTTCAATTCTTGATTTTTCACCCGCATTTCCGCGAGGTATTGTTGCTGTAGCCACAACACACATTACCAGGATCCCGATCGCAAGAGTCCATGTTGCTTTTTCCAGAAAATCAGCTGTTTTTCTTATGCCCATCGATTGTCCTGCTGATGTAAAATTGGCTGCCAGACCTCCTCCTTTTGAGTTTTGTACAAGTACTATCATTATCTGGAGGATGCAAGCGATAATTATTACAATCGAAACAAAAATATAGATTCCCATCTCTTTATTATTTTATTAACTCTTTTATTTTTTCAATTTGAGTCGCAAAGTAACTGCTTTTTTCTGGAAATTTCAAACATAGTTTCTCATAAATATCAATTGCCTTGGAGTAATAGCCCTGATTTATATAGATTTTTGCAAGAGTTTCTGTAATAAACGGTTCCTTTTCCTCAGTAAATGGCTTTGACAGATCTTCATTAAAAATCTCAACCTTTTCTCTTTTTGGTTCAATTCTCGGATTTGAAGAGATAAACTTTTCAATCAGCTCTGCCTGCCTCTGTCTGGAAACATCGATGGGAACAGGTTCTGACCTTGCCCGATATTCCTCCATGGGAGCAGGTTCAGGTTTAGGTTCAGGTTCAGGCTCAGATACAGTTGGGAGTCCGGTAGCGGATTCAAAGGTAATTTGCTCTTTTTCGGTAATTACCTGCTCAGAAAATTCTTCCCTGTCAGAAACCGAGAAGCCGGGATCCATATAAAAAATAACTTCTTCCGTCTCGGGAATCTCATCATCCAGTATAAAAACAGTATTGACAGAATCTTCTTCAGTTTCTGATGAATAATAAATTGAGCGGTTTATTATCAGATCGTCAGTTTCGGCAGGCGATTCAGTTGCAGATTCATTCCCGCTTTTTTCAATTTCATTTATCAGCTCCTCGCTGTTCATGGCTGATTCGATCACGGTTTGTCCAATGTCTCCTTCATTACTGACCACAACCGGAACTTCCTCCTGAAGTTGTTCTGCTTCCTCATTCCGAACATCCGGGGCTGGCTGGTCAGGTATAGTGCCTTCAGTTTCCGGCTGATATTGAGAGGGCGCTTCAGGTTCAGGTACAGGCTCCGATTCAGGTACAGGCCCGGGTTCAGGTACAGGCCCGGCTTCAGGTCCAAGCTCAGGTACAGGCTCGGGTTCAGGTTCCTTTACCTTATATTTAAGAAGATTATAAAGAAGTTCTCTGTCAGCAACATGAATTGCAGAGTTTTTAAGCTGATTCTCAAATTTAACGTCTTCAGTATCACGAAGTCCTTTAAGAAGCAACAGGTGAGCGGTCTGAAAATACGGAAATATGTTTACCAGCTCATTAATTTCTCCTATCATCTGTCGTTCGACAGGAGTATTAATATCAATCATCCTTAAAAAGTCATCTTTGTTCATGGTTGGTCACCAATTTACAAAAGCCCTGTTAAAGATATCTTCCACAATGATCTCCACTATCTTACCGGAAAGTTCTTCCTCCACCTGACTAAGATCAGTGGCGCTGTCATAATCTTCATACCTCGAAAATGATTGTTCATAACTAAGGTCAGGATCAACAGCATTTGTAAATTTGACTTTCACTGTAATTGTAAACCTGTTTACGGCAGCAGTAGCGTCTGCAGAAACCGTAAGAGGGCGGGTATTGTAGTCTGATATTTCACCTTCAAAATTTGCATCACCCAGACCGTTCGTAACTTTCAGGTTAGTCTGTGATTTGCATTTATCAATAAGTGCATCAGTAAGATTCTGACTCAATCCGGGCTGTACTAATCCTGCCCTGTTTTGAAAATACTGAACGCTTAAAGAGGTTAGTCCTTCTGTACTTGCTCCTGAAAATGTATAGCTTACTTTACATCCCTGGATTAAAACAGCAATAAGTACAATCAATGCTAAAAAGCCTGATTTTCCGGTTACTGAAATGCGGGCTTTAGTTCTCAATTCCATACTCTTTTATTTTTCTGTACAGGGTCCGTTCAGAAATACCAAGCTCCTGCGCAGCCATTTTCCTTTTGCCGTTATATTTTTCAAGAGCTTTTTTTATCATTTCAACTTCCTTCCCTGCTAAGGAAAGGGACTCTTCCACAACCTCTTCGGTGTCCTGGATATTTCCCCTTCCGTGTAAAATGGAGAAATCCTGTACTTTTGTACTACCTGCTCCAGAAAGTTCATCATCATTCCCGTTGCCCGGAAAAAGGTTTTTAAAAGCACCGGAATTTGATTCATTGAAAGATATATCCGGTTCTCCTCTTTTCATCAGATCGAAAACAAGTTTCTTCAGATCGTTCATATCGCTTTTCATGTCAAAAAGGACTTTGTACAATATTTCGCGTTCTGTTGAAAATGATTTTTCATCATTCCTTCTTATTATGGCAGGCAATTTGTTTCCCGTGTAATCCGGAAGGTAAGAATGAAGTACCTCCATACTTATTTCTCTCTCCTTTTCAATTATTGAAATCTGCTCTGTTATGTTTTTAAGCTGGCGGACATTACCAGGCCACGAATAGTCAACCAGCAGATTCTTTGATTCATTATTAAGTCTGATAGCCGGCATACGGTATTTCTCAGCAAAGTCAACAGCAAATTTCCTGAAAAGAAGAAAAATGTCTTCTCCCCTTTCCCTTAATGCAGGTATCTTTATTGGAACAGTGTTTAACCTGTAAAAAAGGTCTTCTCTGAACTTTTCCTGCTGAATTGCAGTGGGAACATCAACATTACTTGCTGCAATTACTCTTACATTTGTTTTTTGAACCTTTGAGGAGCCTACACGAATAAATTCACCTGTCTCAAGCACGCGCAGGAGGCGCACCTGGGTTGAAAGCGGAAGTTCTGCCACCTCGTCCAGAAAAATGGTGCCTCCGTCAGCAACTTCAAAATATCCCTTCCGGCTCTCAGTTGCTCCTGTAAATGATCCCTTTCCGTGGCCAAACAATTCTGAATCGATAGTTCCTTCAGGAATTGCACCGCAATTGACTGCAATATACTGTCCGTGCTTCCTGGCACTGTAATTATGTATGACCTGCGGAAAAACCTCCTTGCCGGTACCACTTTCGCCGGTAATTAATACTGAGAGATCAGTGGGAGCCACCTGCACTGCAATATCTATTGCCCGGTTAAGTCCTTCATTATTCCCGATGATCCCAAACCGTTGTTTTATGTTTTGAAGGTCTTTCATACTAATTTTTACGATGTTGCGAATTTAAGATATTTTTAAAACATAGGGAAATGCTATTTTCGTAAATTCGCTTTATGATATCCGTTAATAAATTCCGCTTTGCAGGTATAATTCCTGCCCGTTATGCATCCTCAAGATTTCCCGGAAAGCCGCTGGCATTGATAGCCGGGAAACCAATGATCGAACTTGTATATGAGCAGGCTTCCAAATCGCTTGAAACA
>CAYPKL010000230.1:0-19112 GCA_964411285.1 uncultured Rikenellaceae bacterium | reverse complement strand
TATTTATGTATTGATCAGGCTAAGTCTACAAAATTTATATTAATGAAGGCTCGATGATTCTGAAACGGGTGTTGACAATATGTAAATAAATGATCATTAACTTTTGATTTATTAAATTTTGTCAACTTTTCAAAGGCTTTAGCGGTCCCGTAAAAAACTTTTAATTTGATAAAGTCAGAATATAAACCTGAAATGAACATCAAAACATCTATTTTTGTTTCATTGACATTATCAATAAATACATCTTAACAGATGTTAATTAATTTACTAATTATTTGTTTTTCATCACTGGTATATTTTTTGATACGTTGATAAACTGTTAACTTAGTAATAACTATGAAAATTAAAAGTAAAAAATCATATTAATTTCAACACTATTAACAGCATATATACATCATTATAGAAAATTTAATTTTTATAAATGAATATATAATGCTGTTGATAAACTGCATGTATGTTTTAATTTTATTATGATAATTTTATAGTAAATTATTAATAATGGAAAACAAGGATGTCACAGGCCTGATTTCTGAAATAAATGATCTGAAGAAAGCAAAAAACGCTATAATACTTGCTCATTATTATCAGACCGGTGATATACAGGATATAGCTGATTTTGTTGGCGACAGTCTTGCTCTTTCTCAGAAAGCGGCATTAAATGACGCTGACATTATATTGTTTGCAGGTGTAAAATTTATGGCTGAGACTGCCAAGATCCTCTCTCCCACAAAAAAAGTTTTGCTTCCTGACATGAATGCCGGTTGTTCTCTGGCTGACTCATGCAAAGCTGACGACTTTAAGAAGTTTATTGACGAAAACAAAGGAAGGACGGTAATTACTTATGTAAACACCAATACCGATATTAAAGCTCTGTCGGATATTATATGTACGTCTTCCAATGCCGTTCAGATTATAGAATCGCTTCCTCCTGATGAAAAAATAATATTCGGACCTGACCGCAACCTTGGAAATTATATAATCAGCAAAACAGGCAGAGATATAATTGTCTGGAACGGAGCCTGCCATGTGCATGAGGAATTTTCGCTTGAGGCGATCCTTAAACTTAAAAAGGAAAATCCTGAAGCAAGGATAATTGTTCATCCTGAATGTGAACTTCCGGTAAGGATGGTTGCTGATTTTATAGGTTCAACTTCAGCATTGCTAAAATATACAAAAACAGAAAAGGCAAAAAGCTTTATTGTTGCAACAGAGCCAGGCATAATTCATCAGATGAAAAAGGAAAATCCTTCAAAGAATTATATTCCTGCTCCCCCGAAAGATTCAACCTGTGGTTGCAGCGAATGCAGTTTTATGAAGCTAATTACAATTGAAAAGATCTATAAATGTCTGAAAAACGAGGAACCGGAAATATTGATAGATGAAAGTATTATAAAAAAAGCCGTTAAGCCTGTTAGAAGGATGATGGAAATTTCTGAAAAACTGGGTTTATAAACTATGAAGAGAGTTTTATTAATTTGGGTTTTTTTGTTAATAATTATCTCTGTTGACGGTCAGGGTGAACAGAAATTGCCGGACGGATACCAGATATTCAAATATCCTAATGGAATAGTATCAAGCGAAGGACTGATAAAGAACGGAAAGCCTGAGGGTTTCTGGAAAAGCTATTATGTGACAGGCATAAAAAAATCGGAAGGTAAAAGAACAAATTATATGCTCGACAGCATATGGGTATTTTACGATCAGGCAGGCGACACCACAGAGAAAATTAATTATCTGTTCGGAAAAAAGAACGGGTATTATTTAAAATATAAAAAAGATCCGTCAGAAGGCCTTTACATTGCATCAAAAGAACTTTTTGCCGGCGACAGGAAGGAAGGTACGGCATATTTCTATTTTCCGGGAGGTAAAACCCAGCAAACAATTTTGTACAGCGAAGGGAAAAAAGAGGGTCTCTCAAAAGAGTTTGACAAAAACGGTAATATTATTACACTTCTTGAGTACAACAACGATTTTCTTATAAGCAGGGAAAGGATTAACAGAACCGACATTAAAGGACTTAAACAGGGCGAATGGAAAGAGTTTTATCCGGGCGGAGGAATTAAATCGGAAAAGACTTTTAAGGATGACCTGCTTCATGGGTACTTTAAAGAATATGATAACCGTGGTAAGCTGGTTCTTACAATGCTTTACGACAATGGTTCAATTGTAAAGTCGAAAGTTGAGGATGAACCTGACATTGAAATAGAAAAAAAATATGATGAGAACGGAAAGGTTATTTACAGCGGCCCTTACAGAAACAAAGTACCGGTAGGTATTCACAGGGAATACGGGAAGGATGGAAAAGTGATTAATGCTTTTTTTTATAATGATAATGGTGTTCTCCTTTCAGAAGGAATAGTTGATGATGCCGGAAACAGAAATGGAAAATGGAAAGATCTGAGCGTCGATGGCAAAGTGATTGCCGAGGGACAATACTCTGATAACAGAAGGTCGGGAGTTTGGAAATTTTACAATGGGTCAGCTAAACTTGAGCAAACCGGATCATTTAACAATGGTAGGCCTGATGGTCTTTGGAAATGGTATTATGAAAACGGCGCCTTATTAAGGGAGGAGGAGTATTTTCAGGGTCAGCGAGACGGAACATTTACAGAATACTCACAAAACGGTGACATAATATCACAGGGTCAGTATGCTGATGGTGAAAAGAACGGAGGATGGAAATATAAATCAGGCGACAATACTGAAGAAGGAAAGTACATAATCGGATTACGTGACGGAATCTGGAAATCATTTTACCCCGATGGAAAACAAAGGTTCAGAGGAAATTACATTCAGGGAAATCCTGACGGCCAGCAAAACTATTATTATGAAAACGGGAGGGTGAAAGAAGAACAGTTTTACAGAATGGGCATTCGTCAGAAAACATGGAAAAAATACAATGAAGATGGTGTTCCTGTGCTCACAATAACCTACAAAGATGATGTTGAGGTTAGTATAAACGGGGTAAAAATCAATCTTCCTCAAAGCGATGTGAAACTGATTAAGTAAAGACTCTGATTTATGGAAGGTGACTTAAGTATCAGGAAAGAAGAAATTATAGCAGGGGAAAAAGAGTTTGAAAAGCAGCTTCGTCCTTTTACATTCTCCGATTTTAAGGGGCAAAAACAGATAATTGATAATCTTACAGTATTTGTAACTGCTGCTAAAAAAAGGGGAGAATCACTTGATCATGTTCTGCTTCACGGACCACCGGGACTTGGAAAGACAACACTGGCAGCAATAATATCCAATGAGCTTAAGGTAAATTTAAGAGTAACATCAGGTCCCGTTCTTGATAAACCGGGAGATCTGGCCGGATTGCTGACAAACCTCCAGGAGGGTGATGTATTATTTATTGATGAAATTCACAGGCTCAGCCCTGTTGTCGAAGAATATCTTTATTCAGCGATGGAGGACTTTCAGATTGATATTATGATCGACAAGGGACCAAGCGCAAGATCAGTCCAGCTTACACTGAATAACTTCACACTTATTGGTGCAACCACCAGATCAGGATTACTTACCAGTCCTCTCCGTGCACGATTCGGAATAAAATTCCACCTTGAATATTACGATCATGATATACTGACAGGCATTGTCAAGAGGTCTGCAGGCATTCTGAATATTAAAATAGAAGATGCGGCAGCGGTTGAAATAGCAAGACGGAGCCGGGGAACTCCACGAATTGCAAATGCCCTTCTTAGAAGGGTCAGGGATTTTGCCCAGGTTAAAGGTTCAGGAAAGATCGACCTGGAAATAACAAAATATGGACTGAAAGCCCTGAATATCGATCAGGAGGGTCTTGATGAAATGGATAACAGGATTCTTTCGGCAATAGTGGAAAAATTCGGCGGAGGACCAGTAGGCCTGAACACTATTTCTACAGCTGTCGGTGAAGAAAGCGGAACGATTGAGGAAGTATATGAACCATTTCTTATTAAGGAAGGATACCTGAAACGCACACCAAGGGGACGTGAAGCAACGGAACACGCCTATAAACACCTTGGAAAGCTGTACAGACCAGATTCAATACAAACATTATTCTGAAAAAGATTAGTTCGGTGATAAAGGATTTTACATTCTGGCCAGAACATTACTTATCTTTTCGAGACCTTTAATATCAATAATTTTTATTTTCCTTCCGGCTAGCTCTACAAGAGAGTCGGTTTTAAACTCCGAAAGTAATCTGATTACTGATTCAGTAGCCGTGCCTACGATATTTGCAAGCTCTTCGCGGGTGAGAGAAATCTTCAGATAATTCTGGTTATCCAGACCAAAATCATTAACAAGCAATAAAAGTATTTCGGCAAGCCGCTCTCTTACAGTCTTCTGGGCAATATCGGTTATGAATGAATTGGCTTCTCCAAGCTCATGACAGGCAAGTTTCATTAGTTCAAGTGCATAAGACGGGTTAGTCTTGATAAATGAAATGAGTATTTCAGATGGGATAAAGCAAACATTGCAGTCTTCAATGACCTTTGCAGATGTGCAGGCAACTTCATTGCTGAGAACGCTCCTGTAAGCAATGATTTCACCGGACTTTGCAAAGCGTATTATCTGTTCTTTTCCGTCAAAGCCGGTTTTGTAAACCTTAATTATGCCGCTGTGAATACAATAGAATCCGCTGATCCTGTTGCCCTCATGATATAGTACATCGCCTCTTTTGTACTGACGGAAATCTTTTTCAAAGTTGATCAGCTCAACTTCTTCAGGTGTCAGATGCTTAAAGATAGAACCTGTTTCAAGAGCACAACTATCACAGAGGGGTATATGTATTTCATTTTGTTTCATTTCTTCGGGGAATTACATTAATCAGATTAACAAAACATGAGGGAAAAAGTTTTCTTCGTGATTATAAGGCAGCTTTAAACTGATCCAGAAACCGCAAATCATTTTCAAAATAGAGACGCAAATCATTTACCTGGTATTTAAGCATCGCGGCACGTTCTATTCCCATACCAAAAGCAAAGCCGGTATATTTTTTACTGTCTATACTGCATGCCTCAAGTACATTCGGATGAACCATCCCGCATCCAAGAACCTCAAGCCATCCTGTATATTTACATACATTACAGCCCTTACCGCCGCAAATCCTGCAGCTGACATCCATTTCTGCAGAAGGTTCCGTAAAAGGAAAATACGAAGGGCGGAGCCTGATCTCTGTTTCGTTTCCATACAATTCCCTGGCAAAATAAAAAAGGGTCTGTTTCAGATCGGCGAAAGATACATTTTCATCGATATATAATCCTTCAATCTGATGAAAAATACAATGAGCCCTGGCCGATATTGCTTCATTTCTGAAAACCCTGCCGGGAGAGATGGTCCTTATTGGAGGCTTCTGGCTTTGCATTACTCTTACCTGAACAGAAGAGGTATGGGTGCGAAGCAGAATATCTTCCGGATTGGAATCCTCTGTTGATAGGCGTGAAATGTAAAAAGTGTCCTGCATATCCCGAGCCGGATGCTCTGGAGCAAAATTTAACCTGGTAAATACATGGTCATCATCCTCAATTTCGGGCCCTTCAGAAACAGCAAAACCTATCCTGGAAAAAATGTCAATGATTTCTTTTCTTACTATGGAAATAGGGTGCCTTGATCCGGAAACAAATGAATATGAAGGTTTCGTAAGATCACTCACCTTTGATGAGTCTTCAACAGTTTTAAGCGAAGATTTAAGCGAATCATATTTCAATTGTACAAGGCTTTTCAACTCATTGAGCTTCAACCCAATCTCCTTTTTAAGGTCAGGGGTAATAGTCCTGAAGTCCTCAAAAAGGGATGAAATGAGCCCCTTCTTACTTAAATACCTGAGACGAAACGATTCAAGTTCCTGAGGTGTATCAGCTTTTAATGAGTTTATTTCATCAATCAGGATTTTTATCTTATCAAGCATATAACTCTAACTTATTTAAAGATTTATTTACTGACAATTTTCATTTTTATAATTCTGACATCGCTTAGAGGTCTGTCATTATTATTTGTTGGCACTGAAGCAATCTTATCAATAATCTCCAGTCCTTCAACTACTTCCCCAAAAACAGTATATGTGCCATCCAGACGGGCCACACCACCAATAGTTTTGTAAATATTCTTCTGGTCCTCTGAATACTTAAAATCAATTGCTGAGGCAAGAAAATCAAACATTTTAACCGAAGCTTTTTCCTGGATCTCACTTTCGGGGAGCTGAACTCCCTTCTTAAGAGCGCTGTCGGATATTTCGTGCATGAATTTGTTAAAAAAGCTCTGCTTGATATTATTGTTAATCCGTCTCTCGGTAGTAGTCAATTCTTCATCAGTGAATCTTGTTCCCTGAACTATATAAAACTGCGTTCCTGACGATCGCATTTCAGGATTTACATTATTGCCTTCCCTTGCAGCTGCCAAAGCTCCTTTTTTATGAAAATATTCAGGACGGAATTCTGCAGGTAAAGTATAAGTAAACAAAGTATCGGATTGTTCCGGTGCAAGACCGGTTTTGGTTACGGGATCTCCTGCCTGAACCATAAAATCTTTAATAACCCGGTGAAAGGCAATACCTTCATAATATCCCATATTGACAAGTTTAATAAAATTGTTTCTGTGAACTGGGGTTTTATCATAAAGTTGTATTTTAATATCGCCAAGAGTGGTTTTAATGAGTACAAACTTGTTTGCTGCACCTCCGGGAGCTTTGCAGGATATAAGAAAAAAAATACAGAGAAAATAAGTAATCTGTTTTAGTCTTGTGTTCATGAAAATTAAAAATTGGTTAATAACGTATTGAAAATCTAAGTGCAAAGATATTTAACTTTGGCCGATACTCTAAAAAAATGAATTTCTATTTGTGCAAATTTCGGTGAAACTGCCACATATGACACTGAAATAGTACTTTAAGCTTATCTTTGCCGTTAAATTTTATAAATGAAGGAAGTCAGAAAACTTGCAGGTCAAACCTTGATTTATGGTATGGGAACCATAATTCCAAGGTTCTTGCATTATGCTGTTATGACTCCTTTTTACACCAGAATCTTTTTACATAATACCGGCGATTATGGAGTGATTACCGAATTATATGCATGGATGGTGATCCTGCTGGTGATCCTTACATACGGGATGGAAACAGGTTTTTTCAGATTTGTACAGAGAAAGGAAGATTCAGAGAAAGTATTCAGTACAGCGCTGATAAGTCTTTTTGTAACTTCTGTTCTATTTGTCTTACTGGTAAACATATTTATCACACCAGTATCGGCATTGATGAATTATGGGAACAATCATGATTATATAAGATTATTCGCTGGAATAGTTGCAACTGACGCACTTTCCGCGATTCCTTTTGCTAAGCTTAGAAAGGAAAACAGGGCTCTGCTGTTCAGCACAATAAAAATCATTAACGTGCTGATTACAATAGGTTTGGTAGTGTTTCTGCTTAAAATTGCACCAAATATCTGGGAAAAAAGCACCGGCTGGTTTAGAACTGCGTATAACCCCGGTTACAAAGTCGGATATGTTTTTGTTGCAAACCTGATATCGAGCTGCATAACCCTGATTATGCTTCTGCCTGTTATTTTCAAATCCAGATTAAAATTTGATACCGGATTGTGGTACAGGATGTTAACTTATTCTTTTCCTCTTATGCTGGCAGGATTAAGCGGTACTCTAAATGATGCACTCGATAAGATCATTCTAAGGCGCATGATTGGGGAAGCGGATGGATTATCGGTTGTAGGGAAGTATGGTGCAGGATATAAAATCGGAGTACTGATGGCTATTTTCATTCAGATGTTCAGGTTTGCGGCGGAACCATTCTTTTTTGAACGGGCAAAGCATACAGATGCAAAAGAGACTTATGCATACGTTATGAAATATTTTATAATAATAATGCTACTGGTTTTTCTTGGCATAAACTTGTATTTGTCGGGATTGAAATATATAATTGCTTTTACTTACAGGGAGGCAATAGTTGTAGTACCGATTATTAGTATGGCTTACCTTCTCTATGGCATTTATATAAATCACAGCATTTGGTATAAACTGAACGATTTTACTGTCTACGCTGTTTATATTACTCTGACAGGAGCTGTTATTACAGTACTTATTAATGTAATCTTTATACCTGCTTATGGGTATATGGCGTCAGCATGGGCCCATATTGCATCATATGGTTCAATGATAATCATCTCTTTTGTAATGGCAGAAAAGAGATATAAGGTTGCGTACAATATGAAACAGTTTATTCCTTACTTCGTCCTTGCAATTGGAATGGTTATTTTCGGAAAATATTTCAGATATCCTGATATTGTCACTGAACTGTTGGTTAATACAGTATTGATCCTGATATTTATTGGTTATGCTCAATACAAGGATAAAATTATTACGGTGTTTTTAAAGAAGGATCAGGAATGAAAGTAAGGATAAAAGGAAAAAAAATGACAAAAGTAAAGCACATAATAATATTGTTTCTATTGATTGCAATTTCTGCAGCATCATGCAATAAAAGAATAATACCAGGCATTAAACCTGAAATGGGAAAGAAGATGGATGAGGCTGCATTTAATTATGTGTTCTCGGAAGCATTGCGGCAGAAGCTGATGGGCAATAATGGCGACGCGCTTAAGTTCTTCGAGCAGTGTCTTGCAATGGATCCGAACAGCGATGCATCTTATTTTCAAATGGCCGGGATAGTTCTGAATAATGGGGATGTGGATAACGGAAAGAAATATCTTAAAAAAGCAAGTGAACTGCAGCCGGGGAATTTGTGGTATCACATAATGCTGGCGGGAATCTACTATCAGCAGAAAGATCTTGATAGCGCAGCGGTCTGTTATGAAAAAGCAATTAAAATAAATCCAGAAAAGGATGCTTTACAAATTGCACTTGCAAATCTGTATACAGAGGAAGGAAAACCGGAAAAGGCAAGGATTATTCTTAGCCGGTTTGATCAAAAATACGGCGTAAATGAGAATACGACAGTTTCCCTGGTTTATAATCTGATCAGTGATACAAAATTCGAAGAGGCGAGAAGCAAGGTTTTAGAACTCCTGGAACAGAAGCCCGATGAAATTCTTTATAATGGTTTGCTGGCAAACATCTATCAGAAAGAAGGGAAAAAGGAAAAAGCCCTGGAGGTTTATGAGAAACTCATGGAAAGGAATCCTGAGGATCCCAGAATACAAATGGCGCTAAGTGAATTTCTTCTTTCAGGGAAGGAGTATGACGAGTTGTTTCTGATCCTTAATAAACAGATAATTAATAATGATATTCCAAGAGAAGAAAAAATATCAATAATGGGAAAGATGATTGAGGATACTACAATTATCAGGCATTATGATACAAATATGAAGATGGCATTGATGGTGCTTGAGGCGTCTTATAAGGACGATGATATTGTAATGTTATTACGTCCCGAATTCATGGTTAAGGAAAATAAACCAGCAGATGCAGCAATCAGACTTGAGGAAATTATAAGGCTAAATCCAAATAACTATCCTGCCTGGGAAAAGCTTCTTCTTGTTTATTATGATTTGCGTGACTTTAAAAAACTGCAGACAACAGGCGAAGAATGCGCGACAAAATTTAACAGATCAATTATAGCCAAAATTCTGTATGCACAGGGCGCCACTGAAAATAAGGACTATAACATTGCAATTGAAGAACTTAGAAAAGCAGAGATATTAGGTGGTGACAATAATGAAATTAAGCTTCAGATAATTACCATGCGGGCTGATATATTTTACAGAATGCAGAACTATGAGGAGGCATTTAAAAATTTCGATGAAGCATTAAAGCTGAATAATAAAGATCTGACTGTACTTAATAATTATGCATACTATCTGGCAGAACAAAATTTAAAGCTTAAGGAAGCTGAGGCAATGGCTAAAGCGGTTACTGATATTGAGAAAGCAAATACTACATTTCTGGATACTTATGCATGGGTATTGTTTAAAAGAGGAAAAACAAAAGAAGCGGCAAGGGTGATGGAAAAAATTATTAATTCAGGAGAAAAAGCTGACGCAGAGTGGTATGAACATTATGGATTTATACTGAAAAGGATGGGCAGATGCAGCGAAGCAGTACAAAAATGGGAGATGGCCGTGGCTCTCGATAAATCTAAAACAAAACTGTTGAAGGAGATTGAAGAATGCAAAAAATAATAGGAACTATATTTATTTTAAGTGTTGTTCTGGGAAGTTGTTCCATTTTCAGAAAATCAGAAAATGGCGGTAAAGCATTAATATCAGCCACAGGTAAAAACAGTGATATTGTGAAGAACAATATCTCAAATAACAGCTTTTTTATTCAGAAAGCGAGTGTTATGGTTACAGATAATAATGTAACGAGCCGGTTTCTGGCAACTATAAAATATAAATTACCCGATTCAGTGCTGATAAGTGTTAAAGCAAGGATTGGGTATGAAGCCGCAAGAATATTTATGACAAAAGACACACTCATTATTAATGACAGGATAAACAGGAAAGTAAGAGCCGGTAATCCGCAGGTTCTTAAGAAAAAATATGGAATCGAACCATCATATATTTTTGTTGTTCTGGGCGATTTTATAATTGGGCAGGAATCACTGGAACTACCGGTAAATTGCAGGAATGGTTTTTACAGCGATAAGTTTCTTGTCGGAGACAGAGAAATTAATTATCGGGTAGATTGCAGAAAGAAGAAAATAGTAAAAGCATCTTTCGAAGGTGACATTAAAACGGGAGATATAGATTTAACATTTTCGGAATTTGTCTTTACTGGAGATCTGATTATACCGGGAATAATAGAAGTGTCCAGTACAGCAAGTTCACTAAAAGCTAAAATTGAAATCGAAAAAGTTGTAAATAACTTTCAGGGATATATAGGATTTAAATCAGGTGGTAATTTTGATGTTATTCGCTTGAAATGAAAAAAAATGCATTTACATCCCTGACATTATTTTTAATAATTTTTTCTGCAGCCGGTCAGACAAAAACGGAGCTGGAAGAGAAGAGGAAAAAAGCGCTTGAAGAAATATCTTATGTTGATAATCTTTTAAAAACTACAGAGAAAGAAAAGAAAGAGGGACTTGGTGAATTAAAAATGATTGGAAACAAATTAATACTGAGAGAATCAGTATTGCATGGATTACGACAGGAAATAAATCTGCTGACTGAAAGAATTGAACTGAACACCATTGCAATTGATATGATGGAGGATGATCTCGTATCATTAAAAAGGGATTATGAAAATGCTGTTTTGAATTCTTTCAGAACATCAAAAGGGCATTCGGAACTGACATATATTTTGTCTGCCAGGGACTTTAATCAGGGATATAAAAGACTTAAATACCTGCAGCAGGTTGCAAAATTCAGAAGAAATGAAACGGAAATAATACTTGAATTGAAAAATCAGGTAGAGGTTTCAAGGAAAAAACTTGAAGATGATCTTTCAAAAATTTCCGATCTGCAGACGAGGGAGGAAAAGCAAAAGAGTCTGCTTGAAGCAGAGCAGAATAAGAAACAAAAGATTGTAAAGTCACTTGGAAAAAAAGAACGGCAATTACAGAAGGAACTGGATGAAAAAAAGAGAATAGCAAGGAAAATAGAATCAGAAATAGCCAGGATGATTGAAGATGAAAGAACAAAAACAAAGCGAACAGAAGTCACTCCGGAACAAAGGTTGATTAGTGAAGATTTTTCGGGAAACAGAGGCAGATTACCATGGCCCGTGGAAAAAGGTATAATAACTGGTCATTTCGGGCTTCAGAGTCATCCTGTTTTAAAGTATGTTACGGAAGATAACATTGATATTGAAATAACAAGCCTGGGAGACACTCCGGTACGAAGTGTTTTTAAAGGTGAAGTTGCGAGGATATTTTCAATACCGGGAGCAAATATGGCGGTTATAATAAGGCATGGAAAGTACTTAACGGTATACCAGAACATAGTAAACCTAAAAGTAAAGACAGGCGATAAGGTTGAAACAAAACAGGAAATAGGAAGAGTTTTCAATGATTCTGATAACGGGAATAAAGCTGTTCTTAAATTCATGATTTTTGACGAAAAGGTCAAATTGGATCCTGAATTGTGGATCTCGAAAAAAAATTAGAAATTGCATATCGAAGTGGTTTAAAATAGAAATGCTTTTATCTCATGGGTAGAGTTTACAAAGATTTGAGAATAGAATCGAAAATGGAAAATTTACGGATAATTGAGAATGCCGTAGATGAGATCACCAACAGCCTGGGAATTAACCAGGATAATTATGGAAAGATTATGGTGGCAACACTGGAAGCAGTTAACAATGCTATAACTCACGGTAATAAGTTCAATCAGGCAAAAATTGTACTGGTTGAGATAACTGTTGAGAAAAATGAAATGATCGTGACAGTAACGGACGAGGGTACCGGTTTTAATCCTTCGAAAATTCCGGATCCGACCAAACCGGAAAATGTAGAAGAACTAAGCGGAAGGGGTGTTTTCCTCATGACAAAGCTTGCTGATTCAATATCTTTTAATGAAAAAGGAAACAGTGTGACAATGAAATTCAGGGAGGTGGCAAATTGAAAGTAAGAATATTTTATGATAATGTAAAATTCAGGCTTAAAGGATCAGTTAGAAAGAGAAAATTTATTGAAAAGGTCATCAGGGAGGATAATAAAATGCCCGCTGACCTTTCTTTTATTTTTACCAGCGATGAGCGGATAAGAGAAATAAACAAGGAATTTCTAGGTCATGATTATTTTACCGATGTAATATCTTTCAATTCTGAAATGAAAAATGTTGTAAATGGAGAAGTGTATATTAGTATCGATTCGGTACGAAAAAACTCAAAAGTATACACGGTACCACTGGAGGAGGAAGTAATCAGGGTTATGATTCATGGGACCCTCCATCTGCTTGGTTATACTGATGAAGAGGAAAAGCAAAAGGTGCGTATGTTTGAATTGCAGGAGAAAATGATAAAGGAGTTTGAAAGAGAGGTATATGGATTTCAGGTATGATATTATTGTTGTAGGCGGCGGACATGCGGGATGCGAAGCTGCACATGCGGCTGCAAAAATGGGGGCCAGAACTCTTTTAATTACAATGGATATGACAAAACTGGCGCAAATGTCATGTAATCCGGCTATGGGTGGGATTGCTAAAGGCCAAATAATCAGAGAAATAGATGCACTTGGAGGGTTAAGTGGGATCATAACTGACACAAGCATGATTCAATTCAGGATGCTGAACAGATCAAAGGGCCCTGCAATGTGGAGTCCGAGAGCTCAATGCGACAGGCAAAGGTTCAGCATGGAATGGAGAAAGAGACTTGAGCATACAGATAACCTTTTTATCTGGCAGGAACAGGCTAAAAAAGTAATATTTGACAAGGAAAAAGCTATTGGTGTGGAGACGAGCTTTGGAACAAAATTTATGTCAGATGCAGTTATTCTGACAAACGGAACTTTTTTAAACGGTCTTATGCATGTAGGGTTTAAAAATATAAGAGGGGGCAGGTCAGGTGATCAGGCTTCAACAGGTTTAAGTGATCAGTTGAGAGAGCTGGGATTTTCAGTTGAAAGAATGAAAACAGGCACAAGCGCCAGAATAGATGGCAGGACAATAGATTTTTCCGTCATGGATGAGCAGAAGGGTGATGATGAAGGAAGGTCATTTTCTTTTTTGAATGATTCATTTCAGATAGAGAGTCAGAAAAGCTGCTTCATTACGCATACAAATGATGAGGTTCATGAAGAGTTAAGAAAGGGACTTGAGTTCAGTCCTTTGTTCACAGGGAGGATCAAAGGAAGAGGTCCAAGGTATTGTCCAAGCATTGAAGATAAGATTGTAACTTTTAAGGATAAGGAATCGCATCAGATGTTTATAGAACCGGAAGGTACAGATACGGTAGAATATTACATTAACGGATTCTCAAGCAGCTTGCCGATGGAGGTACAACTTAAAGCGCTCAGAAAAATCAAGGGACTGGAAAAGGCAGAAATATTCAGGCCGGGCTATGCCATAGAGTATGATTTTTTTCAACCCACACAATTAAAATACACTCTGGAAACAAAGAAGATTGGAAACCTGTATTTTGCCGGACAGATTAATGGAACAACCGGTTATGAAGAAGCCGCTGCACAAGGATTAATGGCTGGAATAAATGCAGTTCTGAAGGTAAACGGAAAGAAGGAGTTTACTCTGGGAAGGGAAGAATCATATATAGGAGTTTTGATAGATGACCTGGTTACAAAGGGAGTGGATGAACCTTACCGAATGTTTACGGCAAGAGCCGAATACCGTATTTTATTAAGACAGGATAACGCCGACGAGAGGCTTACAGAAAAGGGATATGATCTTGGTCTGGCAGACAGAGAAAGAATTACAAAGCTGGGGAAGAAAAGAGAAATGGTAGCTGAGATAATTGATTTCCTTAAGTCAGAAAGCCTGGATCCGGAAGAGATCAATGATTTTTTGGAAACGTCAGGAACCAGCAGCATACGACAAAAAGTAAAAGCTGTTAATATCGCAACCAGACCGCAGATAAGTTTGAAGAGTTTACTGGAACTGATTACAGAGGATAATCCGTTGAAAGGAGTAATCGCAGAAAATTACAGAGAGATTATTGAATCAGCGGAAATACGAATAAAATACGAAGGATATATTCAAAGAGAAAAGATTATCGCAGATAAGATAAAGAGACTCGAAAGTCTTAAAATTCCGGAGGACATTAATTATTCTGAATTACTGTCGATATCAACAGAGGGAAGGCAGAAATTAACAAGAATTAAACCGGAGAATATTGGTCAGGCAGGAAGAATAAGCGGAGTATCTCCGTCAGATTTAAATATACTGCTTTTATACATGGGAAGGTAGATTGTTCCACGTGGAACAATTTAATATTAATTGGTAGATGAAAGTTTCCGGAAAAATTTTAGATATACATTGTAGGGAAATTTATCCTGGAATAATTCATTTTAACAACGGATTAATAGAGACAATTGAGAGGACTGGTGAATCGGCAGATCAGTTTATATGTCCGGGAATTATCGATTCCCATATTCATGTTGAAAGTTCGATGCTAACTCCGGGATCATTTGCAATGGCGGCTGTTTCACGTGGAACAACAGCCGTTGTTTCGGATCCTCATGAGATTGCCAACGTGCTTGGCATTGAAGGGGTAAGATACATGATTGAAGATTCAAAAAAAGTACCTCTTAAATTCTATTTCGGGGCTCCGTCATGTGTACCGGCAACATCGTTTGAGACCAGCGGTTCGGTAGTTGATGCCGGTGCAATAGATGAATTGCTCGCAATGAAAGAAATAAAATACCTGGCAGAAATGATGAATTTCCCGGGAGTATTATCTGATGATCCCGAAGTTTTCCGAAAAATCAACTCGGCAAAAAAAAATAACAAACCAATTGATGGTCATGCCCCCGGACTTACCGGAGAAAAGTTATATAAATACATTTCAGCAGGGATCTCTACAGATCATGAGTGTGTTTCAAAGGAAGAGGCGCTGGAAAAGCTGTCGCTGGGCATGAAGATTCTGATAAGAGAGGGGAGTGTAGCAAAAAATCTTAATGAGCTTAAGGATCTGCTGAAAACACATCCTGACAGAATTATGCTGTGCAGCGATGACCTTCATCCTGAAATGCTGGCCGAACGGCATATAAACAAAATTGCTGCACAACTGATTAATGAAGGATTCAACCTTTTTGATGTAATCAGGAGCTGTACCCTTAATCCGGTGTTACACTATAACCTTGATGCTGGACTGCTGCAACCCGGACAACCTGCCGATTTCATAATAACAGATGATTATCATAAAATGGACATTCTGGAAACCTGGATAAACGGGGAAAAGGTGTTCGAAAAAAACAATGCACTTTTTTATTATTCCGGCGCTAAACAAATAAATAAATTCAATTGTTCTGAGATCAGTACCGCTGAAATAAGAATTCCTTCAAAACAGGGAAAAATCCGGGTTATTAAAGCGTTCGACGGAGAGCTGATTACTAAGGAAACTATTGCAGATGCGAGAAAAATTAAAATAACAGGAGCTGATATAAAAAATGACATACTGAAAATAATTGTCAAAGACCGTTACACTGATTTTCCCCCCGCAGTTGCTTTTATAAACGGATTCGGATTAAAATCGGGTGCGTTCGCAGGGTCAGTTGCACACGACAGTCATAATATTATCGGCATCGGAACAAACGATGAAGATATCGTAAATGCAGTGAATGAGGTAATCAGAATGAAGGGAGGACTGGTTGTGGCAAATGGCAATGTTGTAAGCCGCCTGCCGCTTCCTGTAGCAGGTATAATGACTGATAAACCGGTAGCTGAAGTTTCAGCAAAATACAAATTGCTTTCCGAAACAGTTAAATCAGCAGGATGCAAATTTTCGGCCCCGTTCATGACACTTTCATTCATGGCATTACTTGTGATCCCGGAATTAAAAATAAGCGACAGGGGTCTGTTTGACGGAAATAATTTTTGCCATGTACCTTTATTCTTGGAATGATATATTGATTAAAAAGTTTGCTTCGTCATCCCGCTGGCGCGGGATTCCTCGCAATGACCACGTTGTAAAATGCAAATGGTTTCCCCTGATACAAATTCCGATTAAATATTACCGTCATTGCGAGTCTCTATTCAAAAATTTTTGCACTCCAGTGGTTATGACAACTTCAATAATTAAGTTTGCATAATTTACGCAGTTTGACCGTTGCTCGACTAGTGCATTTTTGCCTGTTTGCGAGTATGGTTCCGGAAGATTAAGCCTCCAGGCGTGGTACTTCCTTTAAAAGGAATGTCCGATTAGTAGCATTTCAATTCCTAAAGGCCTTCCGGGTGTAAATTAACAGTTAATTTTTAAAATAGATAATTAAATGGAAAAAATCAGAGAGAGGGCTGCCGGAATAGATATTGGAGCTAAGAAAGTGTTCGTATCAGTTGAAGGGCAGGAAGTAAGTTGGTTTTTAACATTCACGGAGGATCTTGAGAAGTTACGTAATTATCTGCTAGGGCATAGCATCGAGACAGTTGCCATGGAGGCAACCGGTGTTTACTGGAACATTTTATATGATATGCTTGAAGAGGCAGGGATTGACGTATGGTTAGTGGATGGTCGTCAGACCAAGCAGGTTCCGGGGCGTAAAACAGATGTAAAAGACTGCCAGTGGATACAGCAGTTACACAGTTATGGATTACTGAACCGATGTTTTGTTGCTGAATCTGATATTAAGGAACTCAGAATATATCAGCGGCTTCGGGAAGACCATATCCGATCAGCTTCGATGCATATCAATCAGATGCAAAAAGCATTAACTGAAATGAATATACGACTTACGGAAGTTTTAAATCAGATTCACGGTTCAAGTGGCTTGGCCATTATTGAAGCAATCCTCAGTGGAGAAAGGGACAAGGAGAAGTTATTAAAGCTTTGCCATATCAAGATTATTAAAAACAAGAAAGATGAGATCTTAAAATCATTGAATGGGAGATACACTAAATCAGGCTTGTTTGCTTTAAAACAAGCATATGACTCATATTGTTTTTATCAGCATCAGATTGTACAATGCGATCAAATGCTGGAAGAAGTGCTTAAAAGAATTAGCAATCAAAAACCTGAACAAAGAATCAATGCACCCAGAAAGCCAATAAGACATCACAAACCCGGTATCGAGAATCTCGGTGCGGCAATGATGAAAATATTTGATGGGAAAGATGCAACTACATTATCAGGAATAACAGATTACAGCTGGTTACAATTACTCTCAGAAACAGGAACCGATTTATCAAGATGGCCATCAGAAAAACATTTTACCAGCTGGCTTGGACTCGCTCCAGGTCAACATAACTCAGGTAAAGTGAAAAAGAACAAAAGAAAATTAGGTCGTCCAAAGGCAGGCCAGATCTTCAGGCAGATAGCTCAAAGTCTATTGACAAGTAAACGGATCGCACTTGGAGCATTTGGAAGAAGATTAAGTGCCAGAAAGGGTTCTCCGGTCGCAATTAAATCGGTTGCCCGTAAACTAGCGGCAATGTACTGGCGAATAATGGTAAAAGGTGTGGAATTTGTTGAGAGAGGTATAAAAAACTATGAAGAGCAACTTTTGGCACAAAAGCAAAGATCACTTATACGACTGGCTAAAGAACTTAAGATGCAAGTGTCTTATAATGAATTAAGTACTAATTGTTGTCATTAGTAGGAGCTCGCGACGAAGCAACCTGCTTCAGTTCAGCGCGGAGCGTTAAGAGTTAAGCGTTCAGCGTTTCGAGTTTATCGTTTTTTTCTCAATTTTAATGATAGATTCGATCTGGATCTTATTTTCCGGAAGATAGTTTTTTGCAATATCCCATATTATTTCGTAATCTACTCCAAAGTATTCATGAAGTACTCTATTTCGCAAATAATACATTTCTTTCCATGGAACAACAGGATATTTTTCTTTTATTCTTTCATCCAGCTTCCGGGTTGCTTCCCCGATAATTTCAAAATTCCTTATTACAGCATCTGCTGTTTTATAGTCTTTTTTAAATCGTTTAAGATCGTAGCCTTCCAGATATTCGGAAATTCTGTTCATTGCTTCAAATATATCTTCAAGAAACAGAATGTATGTTCGTTCCTCTTTTTTCAAACTAAATGTAATTGACTTGTTTAAGGATACGGCCTTTAATCTGTTTTTTAAGAGCATTCCTGGTTACGAGATCAATTTTTCGCCCAAATATACCCTCAAGATAAATCTCCAGCGAAAAGAATTTCCACCCAATTGGCTTTTCAAACGCAACAAGTATATCAATGTCGCTGGTTTCTGTAAAAGATCCATCTGAAAAAGAACCGAACAATCCTATCTCCTTAACAGCAAAGTCCCTGTTCAGGAGAGGCTTTAGTTCAGCCAGTTTGTTCAATATATAGTCTTTTGTAAGCATTTAGTAAAGGTAATAAATCTTCTTAAAAGTTCAGTGCTCTGTGCTTTTTGCCCTGTGCTCCGTGCCCTGTGCTCAGAGTGTAACTAATATAAATATGTGTAGGGTCATTGCGAGTCTCTATTCAAAAATTTTTGCACTCCAGTGGTTATGACAACTTCAATAATTAAGTTTGCATAATTTACGCAGTTTGACCGTTGCTCGACTAGTGCATTTTTGCCTGTTTGCGAGTATGGT
>CAYPKL010000229.1:0-3938 GCA_964411285.1 uncultured Rikenellaceae bacterium | reverse complement strand
GAGATTTATGAGGTCGGTGAACCGAATATTGATGATGCAATAAAAGACCTGACAGAAAACAGCAGTAATAAATGGGACTCCCAGAAAATAAAAAACGGATTGATAAGCCTGAATAATTTGCTTGAGTTGTTGAGATCCCTCTATAATAAGTTTAATATAAATTACAGTAAGTTCGTCAATGAAATAAATGACCAGAAAAGTGATCCTCTGGAAAATGAAATTATTGCTCTTTGCCTTGCTTCAGCACAAAATCAATATACCGATCACACCGTAAATAAAGATACTCTTGATGCATCCGGTAATGCATTAATAAGCCAGGCTGCTATAAGTAAAGACGTCAATGTATTTGAGATTGTTAAAATAATGTCTGAAGTACAAACCCAGTCTGACGACATGAACAGGAAATTTGGAGAGATGAAAAATCTCCTGGTCGTTCGTGGAGGGGATACTGATGAAATTATTTCAAGTGGGCAGAATCTGATAGCTCAGGGAAACGTTAACCCCGAATTTGCACAGGATGGCGGAGTAAATGTTGAATTTGCAGGGGATGGTCTGGATAATATCGGTGACGGTTTGCAGGATTTCATATATGGGAACATACGGAGAGGTAATGTCCTGATCGTTGTCTGGGATTCAGGTAATTATATGGATGACATATTTGAGGTAATAATTTCCGGAAGAGGGAGTATGGGGATGACTCCTCCCGGAGCAAGAAGGAACTTTGATATTTCATTAGCGCCTGGTACTTATACCCTTATTATAAAAGGTATTTATACTGATCCCAATACACCAAACTGCACTTTTGGTCTTCAGGTTTATGATCAGGATACCAGTCTCTTTAATGAGGCCCAATTAGAGGACATTCTGGAAAACCAGGAAATGGCTTACTCGATAACTATCAAATAAGAGTTACAGGAAATTATAAGTAACTGAGAAAACTCTGCCCGTGTTCAATACTTTATTGATTCGATTGTAACAGGGCCCATAAGACCCGATGGCTGAAGCGGATCACCTGGTCTGGCTGGATTCTCATTGACCCAGGTTGTCCTTTTATCCTGAGGCAGCTGACTATCTCCTATCAGTCTGTTGATCCAGTTGTTGACGACTTCAACTTCAACATTATTCTCTCCCTGTTTCACAAGATCTGTAATATTCACCTTCCATGGAGAGGTCCAGACGCCTCCGGCTTTCTTACCGTTAATCCTGACCTCTGCCATAACACTCACTTTTCCAAGATCAATAAATAACCGGCTATCCACGG
Source organism: uncultured Rikenellaceae bacterium (assembly GCA_964411285.1). Taxonomy (GTDB): domain Bacteria; phylum Bacteroidota; class Bacteroidia; order Bacteroidales; family VadinHA17; genus LD21. The sequence goes on along the minus strand of CAYPKL010000229.1, from coordinate 2,677 downwards.
GAACTTCCTTCAGATTAAAGATGTTCCTGTAAACAGCACTACCCGAATAGTACCTTATCCTTTCATCCTGATTTTTTGACCAGTCTTCAAGAGAAACCATGGTAACACCATTTTCCGGACCGCCTTTTAACCTGTCAAAAACCACTTCCCATGGGTTGGTGATTTGAACTATTGTCACAGGATCGGGATAGTTGGTTTCCGGGTTATTAGTGGGGGCCTCCCCTTTCTTCCTGAAAACAATAAATGCACTTCCGAAAGTATCAAGCTGCAGGGGAACTGTTATTCTTCCATCTTTCTGAAAACAGACAGGAAGATCACGGATCATTCCATCCATGGGATCCCAGAGCTCCGGTTGTTTATCATCTACCCTAAACTCTGCTTCAAAATTGATTTTATTCTCACTCTGATTGGTTAAAAAGTAAATCTCCGTATCTCTAAGCCGGCGATGAATCCAAAGCAAAGGAGTATTTTCCGGAAATGAAACATCCGGCTTGACCCCTGTTTGATTCAAGGCTGCCTGCAGATCAATATTGTCAGGGATAACCCCTTTCCCGGACCATTCGGATTTTTCACCCTGATAACTCCATAACTGGGCAACCAGCGATTTCACTTCCGCATCTGCGGCTGGATAGTTTTGCAGACTTGGAGAACGCGACGGAGAAGGCCCGTAAACTGAAGCGCCCATTTCAACCAGCTCTTTAATTTTACTCAGCAGCTCAGGCCTCATTGTTTCGAGAGGAGGAAGAACCATCAGTTTGTAGCTCATGCCATCTGGTAATACAAGATTACCGTCCCTGACTGTTAACCGGTTCATAATTACCTCAGCATTGATATAATCGTATGAATATCCTTTTGGGAGTTCAGGAATCCGGGCACCGGTCATTTTCGGCACATCCTCGCCTGTAAAGTAACAAACGTCATTCACAGCCACTCCCCTTCTAAGCATGAACATGCACCGGCGCTGGTAATCGATCCAGTTTTTCGACTGACTGAACCATGTGTTTTTCCTGTTGAACTCAGTGCCGAACCAGGCATTGATCCCGGGATTTTTCTCTTCATAAGGCTGATGTATATACAAATGGAGGATCACCTGGTTTATGCCTTCGGTATAGCTCCAGTCGCCTCTTCTTTTCAGCATTGCCGGGTACCGCTGGAATGCAAGTCCTCCGGAGGTGTACGATTCTGCCGAGACAAGCCTCTTCCCGTAAATATGTGCCGCGGAAGAAGCTGCCCTGCATTCTATATTACCCAATTCACCTTCATTCCAGAACTCACCTGCAATATCATGACTTTGCCCTCCATACATAAGGAATTCTGAAGGGAATCCCCAGTGACCATAATTTTCAAGCCATATCCTGAGTCCTTTTTCCTGGCACAACTCACGAAAACCGCCAACATAATCGTAAGCAATCCTGTCGGCAACGAGTCTTCGCCAATCCCAGAGAAACCTGTCCGACTGGTCGGCTGATTCCACAATCCTTCCGGAAAGAACAGGCAGCCATGGAGCCGGACTATATCCAAACCTTGCAGTAAAATCTTCAATCATATTGTCAGTCCAGTTCTGTGACCCCTGCTCATAACTGTCCAGGACTACATGTTTTAAAGCCTTGCGGTCTTCAGCAGGCATCCTGTTTAAAAGTACGCCAATATATGAATCAAAGTGTTTTTTGAGGTGATCGCGGTTCATTTTATCCACCTCCCAGCCCATTGCATGAGGAGCTGCAGCTGCATTACGGGTGCCGGTGGGTGCAGCGCCAATCTGCATGATGACCCATTTCCCTGCAGGGGCATCCCAGGTAAGGGTCCCGTTTTGTGAACGGTTTCCGGTCAGGTCAATAACACTGCCCGGATCAATTTTCATCCCTGCACTCCCTGTCTCCTTTTGTGGTTCCCACAGGTACTCCTTCCACAGCGGGAATGGAGTCTGACACATCTTGCCAAGCTGTTTTTCTATATAGTTTTCAACTACGGGTGCCCCTGACAGTTTTATTTCTGCCAGACCGGCATCAGATAAATTGCCAGGTTGATTTGTCAAATAGTTGCTCAGGCTGAAATTGGTCATGACCAATCTGAATTTATTGCCTGAGATTTCTGGTAATGCAATAGCAACGGGGCCCTTTGGGATGGGGCCGACATTGATTCTTGGATTACTCCGGTCAAATCTGAATTTTTTAACGCTGTTGTAAGTTCCGTTTTCTGAAATCTGAACTTCGATATCGGCTGCGAAAGGGATATAAGCCGGATATATAGTAAGGCTGCGGGCTGTGAAGATTTCCTTACTTTCAATTTCAATTAATATTTCATTACTTGTACCCGCCCGTTTGAAAAGACATATAGTTCCTGTATCGCCATCGATAAGAAAACCTGTATTATCAAGCAGCGGATTGGAAGTAATTTTGCTATTAACTGCATTAAGTTCAGAATGTTCCCCTTCAGGAACCGGGAAGGCAAGAACCCTGACTTCCTGAAAAGTTTTAGCAGGACTGGCTAATTTCTGCACGACTTTTCTACCTCCCTCAATTTCAAGTTCATTGCTTACCAGATAGCGCATTGCTTCCTCTGTTTTCATCCAGGGACCACCTGACTGGCTCCATCCCGGGCTGTTGAATAATCCTATGTCAACACCTGTCCTTCCCCCTTCACGTATAGCATGTTCTATCAATTGCCACCATTCTTC
>CAYPKL010000228.1:0-9486 GCA_964411285.1 uncultured Rikenellaceae bacterium | reverse complement strand
CCGCACAAGAGGAAAAGTAAATGATTATCGCGACTGGGGCGTTCCTCTCGGAAGAAGATTCAGAGCCTTGAAACTCTGGAGCGTGATAAGGATGTATGGGGTTGAAGGACTCCGGGGAAAGATAAGGTACCATATAAAAATTGCAGGAGCTCTTGCACACCTGATTTCCGCAGAACCTGATTTTGAAATTGCCGCTCCGGTGATTTTAAATGTTGTATGCTTCCGGTTCAAACCTGAAGGCAGGTCAGGGGAAGAGATCAATAAATTGAATGAGACCCTCAACCATAACCTTAACGACAGCGGAAAGATCTATCTGACACATACTGTAATTGACGGACATTACATTTTGAGGATGGTTACCGGACAGACGAATGTGACAATGGAACACGTTGAAAAAGCCTGGGACCTCATCAGGGCAACAGCCAGAAATCTGTAATATTTGTTTTTTCAGTTCCTTTTTCTCCCAATACTCATACCATAAATGTCGATATTCAGAAGCACTTTAAGATAGGGCGCTTCGCCGACTGACCGCCATGCGGCCTCAACTCCGGCTGATATCATATACGGGATACGCAAAAGGTAAAAATCAGAAAACAATTGAATTCCAAAAGACTTAAATGTTTCCCCTGCCTCATTATAAACCCATTTTTCACCCTGGTCGGTATTTTCAATAGTATAGTTCCCTGTTCCGCGGGTGAAATCATAGAAGAAATCTGTCCGTATCCTTTTCAGGTAAAGAAGGGATGACAGATTAAAATCAGGGTAAGCCAGAGGCATAAAATAATCTACTGAAAAAAACTGAAGCTCTTTTGAAATAATGTTATCATAACTTCTGGAAAACGAGGCCTTGTTATAAAAATGAGTGACACCGAGCTCTGAGGTCACAAATTTTTGTTTTTCAGCTTCCAGCCGTACTTTTATACCATTATTCCTGGAGAGGCCCGGGAAGTAAAAAGCTGATTTTCCAGTAACAATATTCCCGAATAACTCTTTTTCAAAAGGATATGAGGAATAATTCAGATCGAAATACTGTGCCCATCTCGGATAAATATCCCTTACGGACGATTTAAAATAGTTGGAAAAATATATCCTGCCTGTAAATTGATTCTGGCCCTTGTCATAGCGGCCTTTTTCATTTAAATAAATATGATGATTCATATAATTCGAAGAGGCCGACAGGTAAACAAACTTTGAAAAACGACCGCCCTGGAATGACAACGGCAGCGATAATGTATTTGTAATATTGAAGCCCTGACTGAAGTTAAAGGGATCCGGAGTTGTTTCATCCTTTTTCCAAACTACCGGTCTTTCGCCGTAATCAACCCGGGTCTCAAGTTCCAGATACCATCCGAGCCATTTAATGCCTGAATGAAGTTTGTGCCTGTGATCATCATATTCATATCCGAAAGTCGAAATAAGTGTGCTGAGGTTATTCTGAGACATCAGGGTGAAACCCGGTTTAACAGATAAAGGGTCAGATTTGATTTCATCAATATCTGCATAAAAAGGCATCCAGCTGTGAAACCTGAAAAGATGCTGCCATTTCCTGTATGGCTCGGGAGTGTACATTTTTTCACTTACTGTCAGTGTCCTGACTAAATCCGGACTAAATCTGTTTATCAGATATGATGACCTGCCGGAAACTGCGTTATCGCGTTTTTGTCCGGTAGCGACAGCTGAAAAGCAGATATTGTTACCATGCGATGAATAATCTGAAAACATCAATCTGTTTCCTGTTACGGCAAGGTCACTTACCCCGAATCTCGATCTTGTCAATGGGTGAATAATACCATCCGGATCCCGTAAATAAACATTATCCGTTCCCGACACCGAGCTTACAAAGAATAAAGAATCATTCCTGAGGAAAGAAGATTGCAGATCGTTCGCTGAGGCCTCAATTAAAGTATTCCATCTGCTCCCCGGAATGCTGCATGACATGATTCCTTCTCCGGCTTCTGTTAAATAAATAACAGTAAGATTTTTCCCGGTATCATCCCATTGAGGCTTCTGCAGATAAGCATTTCCCGGTGGCGGTATTTCCTGAAGAATATTTCCGTTTTGCGCATCGATTATAACCAGGTCATTTTTATTGTCGATAGAGTTTCTGGAAGCAGCTACATAATTACCATCGGGTGAGATTGACGCAGCCATATAACGTGTCTTTTTTGAAAGCTGCCGGATACTACCCGTTTTCAGGTCCATGGTTTTTATTACCGACCAGCTCCTGTTTTCCCATCGCGGATCAGAATGGGTTTCAACCCATACTATCTTGCCCTTTCCGTACGAAATGGTCCAAGGGTAACAGTAACCGGGGGTATAAATTCTTTTTTCCGTTTTTGTTGATGGTCTGATCAGGACAAAATAAGGAGGCCTGGATAATGATGTCCTGACGGCAATGATACTGTCATTACCGGTTGAAACCGGTGAATAATAGTTAACAAATCTCTCTTTTCTGTCAGGGTTGACTATTTCAAAAGTCTCACTTTCTGACCGTGAATCATCTGCTGTCCAGATTGTCTTAAGGGTATCAAAAGCTTCCCTGAACAGCCTCTTTTTTGTAAGAGATGCATTTCCCCGAAGACTGAGGTTAACGGGATTAATCAAAAACGGAGTGTTGGCAGTAAGATTCAGGGCTTTTTTCCAGAGACTTGAGTCGTATCTGGCGTATGAATAGGATGTTATCTGATACCCTGTATGGTAATGATCAGGAACAAAATCCCTGAAGGAGCCGTTTATTATCTTATCATAGCTGTAAATTTTACCTTTTTCAATCATCAGGGCTTTAAGCTGTTTCTGAAATGAAGGAGTTCTTCCCCGGCCCGAATTTGTAAGTACCGATTCTGAAAAAACCGCATCGCCTTCCAGGAACCACAGAGGAACAAGTGATGAAACAATTCCCGGAAACTGTTCCCCTGTCAGAAATGAGATCGCTCTTGTAAATCCTTTATTCAGCGATTCCATCTGAAAAACATGGGTCAGTTCATGAATAGCCAGTTGGGTGTTGGGGTCAAGTGGTATTGAATTCTGCTCCGGGGTAGGGTAAATTTCCATCCTGCCGGGCGCCCAGGCTACATACCCATTCGATTCGGTTGTATAGTTATGAATTATTACTGGGATTCTGAATTTCTTTGCCGGATACAGTGTTACCATTTTTTGATAGGCGTCATCAAGCGCCCTTGCAAAATCGATTCCTCTTTCGCCGTATGATTCCGGATAGATCACCTTGAACCTTTCTGTCTTAATCTGCATCCATTTCAGGGAACCCGGATCCTGGCCGGTTTCATAATACTGGGCGCCAGCCATAAATGACAGAAGGAGAAAGCAAACGGTCAGTAAAAGTGATGTAAACTTCATTGTGAATCGGTTGCTCAAAAATAGTAAAATAAGTGAGTACCGCCATCCCTGAGTGCAGTTTGAAAAAATTGACTAATTTCGTCATCTGTTCCGATTTAATAATACCTGCACAAAACATCAATCATAGAATGAAAAGATACAGGTCAATCAATAACATCACCGGCTGGGCGGTTTTTGCCATTTCGGCTTTCACTTATCTGATGACAATTGAACCGACAGCCAGCCTTTGGGACTGTGGTGAGTTTATCGCCTCATCATATAAGCTCGAAGTGGGGCATCCTCCCGGAAATCCTGTCTTCATGGTTATTGCAAGATTCTTTACCCTGTTTGCCGGTGGAAATCAATCGCTGGTTGCAGCTATGGTTAATTCCATGTCGGCGCTTGCAAGCGCATTTACAATACTTTTTCTGTTCTGGACCATAACACACCTTGCAAGGAAAATCATTATAAGGAATGAGGACCATTTTAGTGCGGGTAAAATTATTGCTGTTATGGCAGCCGGAGCAACAGGTGCTCTGGCATACACCTTTTCAGATTCATTCTGGTTCTCGGCAGTCGAAGGAGAAGTGTATGCGACTTCATCGTTATTCACGGCCGTTGTATTCTGGGCAATTCTTAAATGGGAAGATGTTGCCGATGAAGAATATGCTGACAGGTGGATAATTCTGATTGCTTTTCTTATGGGTCTTTCAATCGGGGTTCATCTGCTAAATCTTCTTACCCTACCGGCTATAGTTCTGGTTTATTATTTCAGGAAATATGACTTTAACTGGAAAGGATTCCTGATTTCCCTGGGGGTCTCGGTCCTTTTGCTGACTCTGCTAATGTACGGGTTAATGCCGGGGGTTGTAACCATATCGTCAAAGCTCGATCTGTTTTTTGTGAACACTCTCGGGATGCCGCCCAACAGCGGGATGATATTTCATTTTATTCTGATGGCAGTCATGTTCATCATGGCAGTGAAAATGAGCATTTCATCAGGCGACAAAATAAAAACATCCCTGTTTTCTTTCGGAGCTTTTCTGCTTTCGGGTATATGGGTTATTTCAGGATCAGTGTTTCTGAACATAATTGTGCTTGCAGGAGTTGCCGGTTACATATGGTACCTTTCCGATAAAAAAAGGATAGAGCTTAACACTATCCTCACGGCTGTTATGGTAATCATGATCGGGTACTCTTCAAATGCGATTATTGTCATCAGGGCGGCAGCGAATACCCCTTTGAATGAAAACCAGCCTGAACAGCCGTTCAGCCTCCTTTACTTCCTGAACAGGGAACAATATGGTCAGCGGCCCCTTTTCCGTGGTGCTTATTTCAATGCTCCTGTTGTTGATTATAAAGACGGCAAACCTAAGTATGCGCTTGAGAATGGTAAGTATAAAAAAACCGCCTATAACCTTGAAACAATCTACGATCCGAGGTTCATCACGCTTTTTCCAAGGATGTGGAGCGACCAGAGCGATCATGAACAGATTTACCAGGAGTGGGGTAAGGTAAAAGGGATACCTCTCCCGGTTACCGACAGGTCAGGAGAGAAACAGATTTTGAAAAAACCAAAATTCAGCGAGAACCTGCGGTTTATGTTTTCTTACCAGTTTGGTTATATGTATTTCCGTTATTTCCTTTGGAACTTTGCCGGAAAACAAAATGATACACAGGGTACGGGAGGAGCAGTAAACGGGAACTGGATAACTGGTATCAGTTTTCTCGACGAACCGAGGGTTGGCACCTCTGATCTTCCCCCCGGAATGGAAAAGGATACTTCACGGAATAAATATTACCTGCTGCCATTTATTCTCGGGATTATAGGGTTGTTTTACCAGCTGAACCGCGATTATAAGAACTGGTGGGCAATTCTGCTCCTCTTTCTGATGACCGGCGCTGCAATAGTCTTTTACCTGAACCAGTATCCGAATCAGCCCAGGGAAAGAGATTATGCTTATGCCGGATCGTTTTATTTCTTTGCTGTATGGATCGGATTGGGAGTACTGGCGCTGTTTGAAGCTCTGTCGAAGATAACTAGTGAGAAGATAGCTGCTCCTGTTGCGGGATTGATATGCCTTGTCGTTCCCGCTCTTATGGCGTCTGAAAACTGGGACGATCACGACAGATCGGGACGTTACCTGGCCAGGGATGTTGCCTTTAATTACCTGAACTCATGCGCCCCCAACTCAATTTTGTTTACAAACGGGGATAATGATACCTTCCCGCTATGGTATGCACAGGAAGTAGAAGGCAAAAGGACCGATATCCGTGTGTGCAATCTTATGCTTCTTAATACCGACTGGTATATAAACCAGATGAAATGGAAAGCCAACGAGTCAGATCCTCTCCCGGTATCTCTGCCAGTTCAGAAATACTATGATGGTATTAACAACCAGGTATTCATAATGGAAAAAACAAAAGATCCTGTTAACGTATCGACAATTATCGATTTTGTTGCAAGCGATAACAAAGCAACTAAAATACAGGTATCACCAACTGAAATACTTGATATTGTTCCGTCGCGGACAATCAGGATCCCTGTCGATTCCGCCAAAGTGATAGCATCAGGAACTGTCAGGCCGGAAGATGCTGATAAAATTGTTCCGTATATTGATATTAAACTGAAAGGAAGTTCAATCTTGAAAAGCCAGCTTATTGTTCTTGATATTCTCGCCCATAATAACTGGGAGCGTCCGGTTTATTTTGTTTCGGGATATCATAATGATGCACTTGGCCTTGAGGAGTACTTCCAATATGAAGGACTGGCCTACAGGCTTGTTCCGATTAAGTCCGAAAACAAGAGCTGGGTTGATTATGGAAGGATAAATACCGACATACTGTATGACAATGTTATAAATAAATTTGTATGGGGCGGGGCAAATGACAGTAAGGTGAATCTCGATTACAATCATGTAAGGACACTGATGGTTGTAAAAGCAAGGCTGAGTTACGCCAGACTTGCAAAAGCCCTGGCTGGTGAAGGGAAAAATGAAAAGGCAGCCGGAGTTATTGACCGGTGTAATGAACTCCTTCCCACTGACAAATTTCCTTACGATCCATATTATCCTGATCTTATTGAAGCCGGCTTTCTGTCAGGATCGTCTGACAAAGCTGAAAAAATGACAAGAGATTTCTGTGAATATTATTACAGCCGGCTTGATTATTTCCTGAAGCAGAATCCCTACGTTATCAGCTCGGCTGATTATGAAATTCAGACTGCTATTCAGTACACATCAAAAGTTGCCGGTTTCTGCCTTTCCAATGGTAAGACGGACCTCGGTAAAGAGATACAGGCAAAAGTTGAGAAATATTATGAAGAATATACTGCAAAGGAGATTGGTCCTTCGCAGTAGGCGTCAGATAAGAGAATTGACGGTACTTTTTACTTCCTGTTTCAGATATTTTTCAAGCAGGGAAAAAACAGCTTCGGGGTACACAGGTTTCAATATATATTCATTGCAGCCTGCGATGTAAGCATCTGTTTTTGATTGTTCGGAAGAATATGCTGTTATCATAAGAACAGGAACGTTCTTCCTCTCCTTTCTGAATATTTTTGTGCAGTCGATTCCATTGATGAGGGGGATGAGGAAGTCCATAATGACAAGGTCGATCTTTGCTTCCTTTTTACTGATAAAATCGACAAAATCCTTACCTGTACGAAGTTTTACGACATTTGCCCCTGAACTTTGAAGAAGGGTCTCATAATACCTTAACGAAGGCACATCATCCTCAACAATCAATATTGACTTGTCTTTTAACTCTAAGCTACTGAAATTCAGAGACATTATTAAATTTGTTTTAACCAGTGTAAATCTACTGCAAGATAATAATGACCAATCAAATAGATTGTTCAATTATAAACAAATTATTAACAAATTTAATGCCGCTGAACGAAATATCCTAAAATTTATTTCATTAAGAATAAAAAGATTTTTAACTCTTCACTCTGAACTTTGACTTTTCTTTTGCCCTTTGCCCTGCGCCCTGTACCCTGTGCCTTTCACCTGCACTCCCATGATACTCTTGTGTTTCCGGTTACGACATCTGATGCAGCTTCAATAGCAATAAGCTCGGCTCCGCAATACTCAGAGTCATTCCCCTCCTGTTCAACTTTTTCATCCACATAGGTTACCTGTCTGCAAACTTTACATCCTGTAATGCTCTCACATGATGTGAAGGTCAATGACATAATAATAAAAACTGCACTATAAATTAATTTTCGTTTCATCCGGTTTGTTATGAGTTTAAGATTAATAATCATACTTAACCTTTATCTTATCCCAATAAAAACGTTGAAATTCGAAAATTATTAAGTATATTAATGCAACAATTGTTTTAAAAGATTGTCATTGTAATGGAATGAAAACATAACCAACACAATAGAAAGGAATTATCATGGAAGATACAAAGATGAAAAAACATGTGACCGTTGTCGGAGCCATCCATATAGGGTTTGGCATTCTCGGTCTGATCGGCGCTGTTGGTGCCTTTTTCGTATTTAGTTTTTTTATAGGAGTCGTTGGGAATGACGATGTTCCTGTAATGATTTTCAAGTTTCTCAGGGTTAGCGTACCATTACTTATTGGTTTTATGTCGACCCTTGGGCTTGTTGGCGGGATAGGACTCTTATCCTTTCAGCCATGGGCCAGGATTCTTGTAATTGTTGTGGCAGCGCTGGGATGTCTTAACATCCCTATCGGCACTCTCAAAGGTGTTTATTCTTTATGGGTCCTGTTGCAGGATGAGACAATCAGGCTGTTCAAACAGGAAAAGGCATAAGGCAGGGAAACTGTTTTATACTATCGAAAGTGGTATTATAAGTGGTATTATAAGACCACTTTTTTATTTCGTCATTGCTTTTTGATGCCAGTTTTTTTCTAATTTTCCACAAAAACTGAATTTATGGCTGACGACAATAAGATAATCTTTTCCATGTTCCGGGTCGGGAAAACCTTTCCCCCACACCGACAGGTGCTTAAGGATATTTCCCTCTCGTTCTTCCTGGGCGCAAAAATCGGAATCATCGGACTAAACGGATCGGGTAAATCGACGCTTCTTAAGATAATTGCAGGACTGGAAAAAGAGTATCAGGGCGAAGTCACCTTTCTCCCCGGATATTCGGTGGGACACCTTGCGCAGGATCCATTGCTCGATGACAGCCGGACCGTTCGCGAGATTGTTGAAGAGGGGGTAAAGGAGACAGTTGACCTGATAAAAGAGTATGAATCCATAAATAACAGCTTCGGCGAACCGGAGGTGTATGAAAATCCCGTCAGGATGCAGCAGCTCATGGACAGGCAGGCTATTTTGCAGGAGAAAATCGATTACCACGATGGCTGGAACATCGAACATAAGCTTGAAAGGGCTATGGATGCCCTGAGGTGCCCCGACAGCGATGCAATGGTCAATGTCCTTTCCGGAGGTGAAAGGCGCCGGGTTGCTCTATGTCGCCTGCTGCTGAGGCAACCTGATATTCTTCTGCTCGATGAGCCTACAAACCACCTCGATGCAGAGTCGGTGCAGTGGCTTGAAACCACGCTTAAGCAATATCATGGAACTGTCATTTGCATTACACACGACAGATATTTCCTTGATAATGTTGCAGGGTGGATCCTTGAACTCGACAGGGGTGAAGGGATTCCCTGGAAAGGCAATTATTCCTCATGGCTTGAACAGAAAGCAAAAAGGCTTGAAGTGGAGGAGAAGGGGAACGTTAAAAGAAGAAAAATACTTGAACGGGAGCTTGAGTGGGTAAGAATGTCGCCCAAAGCCCGGCACGCAAAATCAAAAGCCCGGCTGGGCGCTTATGAAAATCTTTTAAATCAGGATGTAAAAGCAAAGGAAGAAAAGCTCGAGATTTTTATCCCGAACGGACCAAGGCTGGGCGATAAGGTAATAAAAGCATCACATGTTGCCAAGTCATTCGGCGATAAGCTTCTTTTTGAAGACCTTGAATTTAACCTTCCGCCTAATGGCATCGTCGGGGTAATCGGTCCAAATGGCGCTGGGAAAACGACCCTTTTCAGGATGATTATGAACCAGGAAAAACCAACATCGGGATCGTTTGAGATTGGTGAGACAGTGACCCTCGGGTATGTTGACCAGGCTCATACCGACATTGATCCGGCAAAAACGGTATATGAGGTG
>CAYPKL010000227.1:0-6025 GCA_964411285.1 uncultured Rikenellaceae bacterium | reverse complement strand
GACTGGTTTGAAAAAGAAGCAGTTGTTATAACTATCGATATTCGTGAAATGCTCAACAGGGATGAACAACCGGTTCATGAGGTACTTTCAGCAATAAAAAAGCTTAAGGAAAATGAGATCCTGGAAATTATTGCCCCATTTATTCCGGCACCACTGCTTGATAAAACCTTAAGCCTGAATTATAATCACTGGCTCGATAAAAAAGGTGAAGGAGACTTCAGCGTTTACTTCATGAAGTAAACAAGTGTATTGCAGAGGTATTGCATTCAGCGCCTCTACAATACCATGAAAGTCAGATTTCTATATTGCCGATCCCCCTCTTTCACCTGTGCGGATCCTGATGCATTCTTCAAGTGGAGTGATAAATATCTTACCGTCACCTACATTACCTTCCACTCCATCTGTTGTCCTTGCCGATCTTAGAATAGCATCAACAGTAATATCAACAAATGCTTCATTTACTCCAATTTCAATCTTTATCTTGGGGATCAGATCAGGGATTATCCTTTGCCCCCTGTACATCTCCTCAATTCTCTGCTGGCCATGTCCCGACACCCGGCTTACGGTAATTCTTGTAATTTCAGCAGCGATCAGAGCCTCCCGTACTTTGTCAAGTTGTACTTCACGTATTATAGCTGTAATTATTTTCATTGGTGTATTTGTTATATTTTATTATTCAGCTGGGATTTAGCATTCCGTATCCCCTTTCACCATGATACGATCTGTCAAGACCAGCCATTTCGTCAACTTCGGTTGATTTAAACCTTATAAACTTATTCAGAAAAAATATTATTAGGAATGTCATCCCGGCTGAAAAAGCAATTGCAATTCCGACAGCGATAGCCTGAACGCCCAGCTGGTTCCATACCGACCACGAGCCTCCATTTGCGGCTGCGGCTTCTGCCATCCAGGAAGGACGGATAAAAAAGGTCAGGAAAAGGGCTCCGGTAATACCTCCTACACCATGAATCCCAAATGCATCCAGACTATCGTCATAGCCAAGTTTGTTTTTAGCCTGTATAGCCATATAGCATACTGAGGATGCCAGTATTCCGAGAATCATTGCTCCATAGGGTTGCACTACACCTGCAGCAGGTGTTACAGCTACAAGACCTGCCAGTATACCGCTGGCAAAACCGAGGGCAGTTGCTTTTCCCTGATGGAAGCTTTCGATTATTATCCATGACAAGGCACCGGCAGCTGCGGCAACCTGTGTTGCTGTAAGAGCCTGGGCAGTACTTAATCCACTTGATATTGAGCTTCCGGCATTAAACCCGAACCATCCTACCCAGAGCAACCCTGCCCCAAGCATGGTGATCACAAGATTGTTCGGCCGGATTACCTGGTAAGGATATCCCCTGCGCGATCCAAGGAATAATGCTGCAACAAGTCCGCTAACCCCTGCAGATATGTGAACGACTGTTCCGCCGGCAAAATCGATTGCCCCTTTTGCGCCAAGATTAAACAGGAACCCATCTGATGCCCATACCCAATGACAAAGCGGGTTGTATACCAGAAGGCTCCATAAGGCTATGAAAAAACAGTAAGCCTTGAAATTAACCCTCTCGGCAAAGGCTCCTGCTATCAATGCCGGGGTAATAATTGCAAATTTGAGCTGGAACATTGAAAAAACATATTCGGGAACTTTTGCCTCCATTATGGTGGTGTCAATCCCCTTAAGGAAAAAATAGTCCCGGTTCCATCCACACAACCCTCCCAGAGTGTTTTGTCCAAAACACATGCTGTATCCGACAATAATCCACAGTACGGTTATAATCCCCATCGCAACAAAACTGTGCATCACTGTACCAAGCACATTCTTGCTGCGTACCAGCCCGCCGTAAAACATTGCCAGCCCTGGGATCATAAGCAAAACAAGAGCAGTTGAAGTAAGCATCCAGGCTGTAGCACCCGAATCAATTGCTGCACTATCCGCAGCAAACAAGCCTGGTGTTACTGCTGAAAACAGAATCAGCACTACCAGGATTTTTTTCCATTTCAGTTTCATAATTTAAATCATTAAATCGATAAATCAGGTTATTTGGGACAAACCTATATATTTTTAGGGGGTTATCAAATATTATTTTATATATTTTTGATTATTACACACTTTTTTAGGGGTAACAATCGATTATTTATATACTTTTTGTGATTTAACCCCTGTTTTTATAGGGTTAGTACGAAAATAAGTAGGGGCATAGCATGCTACGCCCCTACTATTCTATATGGCTGTCCAGCCTTTTCTCCCACGATAGAAAACCATCATAGGGTAAATCCTACTACAAGGAACAGTTGTTCCCTGTCAGGATTGAATATTAACTGCCCCAGGACAGGGATTTCGAATGTATCTGTTATTTTGATGGACCTGGAAATTTCAAGACCAAGGTTGCAAAGCTTTACTTTCCCCTGATTTGTTTCCGGATCATTTAAAAGCCACCCGTTCCCTGCCCCGACGAAGAGGCTGAAATGCTGGAAAGAAAATCCTGCCTGAAGATAAAGATCATTACCGGCCGAACCAATACCTCCGGCTTCGTTAAGGATATAATCTGCCTCAAAGCTCAGACTTTCACCTGCAAATGCCAGGTTCAGCTCAAAAGCATGACTTCCGGATTCTTTGGAATAGTCAAAATATTGTAAATCCGGAGAATAATAATCAGTAATTCCAATGCTGAATCCTGAAGGAAGTGAAAAACTGAAATAGAGGTCGACCTCCTGGTATCCACTGAAATCAAAGGAACCCCAGGCACCTGTCGTGAAAAAACCTGAAGAGAATTCAAGCACCGGTTGAACAGCCGGACCAGTTCCAAATCTGCTGCCCCTCCAGATGTAACTGCTGGAAAAGTCTGCTCCGGCATTGAAAGGAGATGATTCTTCATCCTGTGAGTACAAAGTAGTGCTCGCAATTAATATTAATACTGCCAGTAGCATTGATTTGCCCCAGTAACTTTTTCTCATTGAAATGTTATAATTTGTAATAAAACTGGGCACAATATAATAAAAACGATACATAGTTGCATTTCTTTAGTATATTTTAAGATTATACCCCCCTTGTCATAGGGGGTGTTCTCAATATTAGTGTCTTTTTATGGTTATACCCCCTTGTTTCATACAACTTGGATTTGTAAATAACGCAAATCATGACGGTTTATTGCTTCCGGAAGTTTCAAGACAAATGATCTCAGGAGAAGTCTTTGCACAGGATATCCTTATTGATTATTTTTAAGACCATGTTGTAAAAATTCTTCCCATGAAAATCCGATCCGTACTTTTAATTCTCCTCCTGGCATCAGTTTCCTGTTCAGGTGAGAAAAAGCTTGTTATCACTTCCCCCGACGGGAAAGTAAAACTCACCCTTATCCCGGAATATGAATGCGGGAATGTAATATTGCCGGCCATTACCGTTGATGTCCTTGACAGGCAGATTATATCTCCTTCATTGATTAATATCTCAGCCGACGAAAATGTGTTTGAAGGAAATGAACTTAAAGTCATGGATATTGAACGCGAATCCGTCACAAACAATTGGATAAATAATTTTGGGGAGAGGAAAGAGATCCCCGATAATTACAACCAGCTTAAAGTTTATATGGAGAACAATGATCTTAAGATCAATCTGATTTGCCGTGCATATAATGAAGGAGTTGCTTTTTCATATGAATTTCCCGGACAGAATGAAAGGGATTCCGTCACCATAACCAATGAAACGATTGCATTCAGTTTCCCGGTTAATCATTTTGCATGGTCTGCCGCAAGAGCTCAGGCTCCTTATTCAAGAGTTCCCCTGACCAAAATTGAAAAAGGCTGTGAGAGACCTCTTGTTATTGAAATAGATACAAATCTTATAATTGCTCTGGCCGAGGCAAAGCTTGTTGACTATGCCAGAATGAAATTTAGCCCTGATTCAACACGTAATTACAATGTAATTACACATCTGGAAGGTCCTGTGCATAAATCACTTCCATTTCAGTCTCCATGGAGAGTGGTTATGACCGGAAAAGATCCCGGGGACCTCCTCGAAAAGAATTATTTACTGTTAAACCTTAATGATCCGTGCGAAATACCTGATGTTTCATGGATAAAACCAGGCAAGGTGTTGCGTGAGGTAACCCTCACAACAGACGGAGCCAGGGCAGCTATCGATTTCACATCGTCCCATAATATGCAGTATGTTGAATTTGACGCCGGATGGTACGGTCCTGAAAATGATGACAGGTCTGACGCAAGGGCGGTGAACCTTGACCCTGCACGGTCCAAAGGGCCTCTTGACATGGAGGAGGTTACAAAATATGCCAGGTCAAAGAATATTGACATTCTTCTTTATGTCAACAGGAGAGCCCTTGAGAAACAGATCGACGAGCTGCTTCCGATCTATAACAAATGGGGAATTGCCGGGATAAAATTCGGCTTTGTAAGGGTCGGAACCCAGGATCCTACACGATGGCTTCATGAATCAATTAAAAAGGTTGCCGATTACAAAATGGTTGCCGATGTCCATGATGAATACCGTCCCACGGGATTTTCACGAACGTACCCTAATTTCCTTACTATGGAAGGCATTCGCGGCGACGAGGAGAGCCCCTCAAATCACCACACACTGATCACGATGTTCACACGTATGCTTGCCGGGCAGGGTGACAATACGATCTGCTACTACAATGAAAGGGTAGACAATAAAATGGGATCCCATGCTTCCCAGCTGGCAAAGGCAGTCTGCATTTTCAGTCCGCTTCAGTTTCTTTACTGGTACGACAAGGCTGCCCCTGCGCTCATAAAGAATGACGGTCTGTGGGGAGCAACAAACTATATCGGCGATGAACCGGAGCTCGGGTTCTTCGACAATGTACCTACAGTATGGGATGAGACAAAGGTTCTGTATGCAAAAATCGGGGAATATGGAGTAATAGCACGGAAAAAGGGTGATGAGTGGTTTATAGGCGGGATAAACGGTGAACAGAATGTAAGCCTTGATCTGAATTTTTTATTCCTGGATCCGGATAAGAGCTATACCGCAAAAATTTATTCCGATGATCCGTCAGTCAATACCAGAACCCATGTCAGGATTGACAGTACAATCATAAACAGCAAAACTCTTCATCCGGCAAATCTTGCGCCGAATAATGGGATTGCAATACATATAAAACCAGTGAATTAAATCTGGGTGAGAGGTAGAGGTTATAAGAAATTCTTATCGAGAAATTCCTGAAATTTCTCCTTGTATTGATCGCTTACCGGTATATAGGTTTTCCCGAAAACAATTCTGCTTCTTTCAATCGTATCAATTTTCCCAAGGTTTACAATGAACGACCTGTGTACCCTCATAAATTTCGATCCGGGAAGTTTTGATTCAAGGAGCTTCATCGTTGTAAGTGACATAACTGGCTTTGGAGAGCTTTGCGTATAGACTTTCACATAGTCTTTCAGCCCTTCGATATACAGGATGTCGTTGAAATTAATGCGTTTAATCTTGTAATCTGATTTAAGAAACAGGAATTCATTATTTGAATCAATCTGATCAGGTACACCCTTCTCCAGCTTTACCAGTTTCTGGACTTTTTGCACTGCTTTCAGGAACTCTTCATAGCTGAATGGTTTCAGTAAATAATCAACAACATCCAGCTTAAAACCTTCCAGTGCATATTTTTCATAAGCAGTTGTAAATATTATTTTTGGGCCTCGGGTCAGGGACCTGGTGAATTCTACCCCATTAAGGTCAGGCATCTGAATATCTACAAAAATAAGACCGACACTTTCATGCGACATGAAATCCATTGCATCAAGCGGGTTATCGAACAGACCGGACAATGTCAGTCCCGGAGTTTTTTCAATATAACTTTTCACAAGCTGCAGAGCCAGCGGCTCATCATCTATGGCAATTACAGAGATCATCAGACAAGTTTAATTTGCAGTAACACCTCAAATGTTTTGCCGGTTTTACTGATCTTCAGATCGTGGGCGTCCGGGAACAACAAATTTAACCTTTTACCCGCATTTTCCAGCCCGATGCCGGTGTGTGAATTTTTATCCT
>CAYPKL010000226.1:0-3914 GCA_964411285.1 uncultured Rikenellaceae bacterium | reverse complement strand
AGATTTTCAGATAGCGCTGCAGGCCCTGATTCTGTATTTCATCTTTTTTCAAACAGGTCGGGAGCCGACTTCTTTGTGAAAAAACTTAAAAATATTGATTACCTGTTGGAAATATACGATCCCGTAAGCAATTTTGATCTTACAAAAATTATTTCACAGCTAAGGGAGATTGATACGGTAACTGCCGTTTTCACTATCGATATGAAAAATCTGAAGGATAAAAACAGTAAATATCTGTTTTTGTAAGAGTTGCAGTTATGAATAAAATAGTGATTTAGTTAATATAAGAAGAGCCGCTCCGGATCTCCGGGGCGGCTCACTTTCTGATAACCCTAAAACTAACCTAAACCTATGAAAAAAAACCTCTATAAATAATTATCCAAATATCGTGCCAAATCCATTTCAAAGATATGCATCATAATATTTAAAAAAAAATATTTCTCTCTAAATAGCTGAAAATTAACTATACTTTAATTCTTTGTTAATTTTTTTAAGAATTTCCGGCTCAGAATTTACTTCACCCAATTGTACGTTAATCGGAATTTATTTCGATATGCCGGATTTAAGGGTTCGGTGACTTTTTTTTACTTCTCCCTAAATCCCTCTCCCATGTGAGAGGGACTTATCATCTTTGCCAGTTGTTGTTAAAATAAGTTAAAGGGCGAATAAATAACATATATAGCCTTACCTTTGTAACTATATGAAAAGGAAAACAATAGTATTCCTTGCTATACTTTTCTTCCTTGCAATTTCAGGATTGATCCTAATACAATTAAACTGGATAAAAAATGCTATTTTCATTACTGATCAGCAATTCAGATATAATGCAAATAAAGCTCTTGAATCAGTCGTTTTCGCCCTTGAGGAGCAGGAATTAATCGATCGTATTATTGAAGAAATCGATCCTGAATCATCTGATTCCATTACAGCAATCGTACCCGCGAATTCGCCGCTTGCAAAAAAACTTCAGGGGTATAATCCCGACTCTAAGCTTGTCAAAGAATATGGCCTGAGTAATTCTGAGAAGCCAATTGTAATCACAAATGCCGGCCAGAAAATCTATATTTCAGCAAAAGACATCTCCCCTATTCCTGATGAGGAGATAACAGAGCCTTCAGCCCAGACGATCAGTGCAGGAGTCACAGGCAGGGTAAGCAATAAGATCATTTTCCTCGAAAGCATAATGAAGAACATCCTGCATACCACTCCTGATATCAGGGAACGAATCGTTCCTGAAAAAATAAATAAACAGATCCGGACTGCGCTTAATAACACCGGGATTTATCTGGACTTTGAATTTTCCATCCGCTCAGGCAGGCTCGGGACTATCTGGAGCACACCCGGATTCACAGACAAACCCGGGACCAATAAATTCATAATCAGGCTTTTTCCTAATGATCCTGTCCCTGGTCAGAACCAGATTGTAATGTACTGCCTCCAGGAAAACCAGTATAAATTTGAGAAAATAGGAAGTCTGGGCATCCTGTCCCTCCTTTTTACACTTCTCTTATTCGTTCTTTCAACAAGCACTTTTATTGTGATCTTACGTCAGAAAAAAATGTCAGAAATAAGGAATGACTTTATAAATAATATGACACATGAACTGAAAACGCCTATATCCACCATTTCTCTGGCATCCGAAATGCTTGCTGACAAAAGTATTCCGGTAAAAAACAAGAATATCGATCACCTGGCAAAGGTAATTTCTGATGAAAGTATGCGGCTTAAATTTCAGGTCGAGAAAGTCCTGCAGATGGCAATTTTTGAGAAGATGAAGACCAAACTTAACTTTTCGCCGATGGATGTTCATAATATAATCAACAGGGCTGTCGACAATTTCTCTTTTCAGATTGAGACACAGTCAGGTTCGATAAAAAAAGAACTTCAGGCTTCAAATTCCCAATTAATGACAGACGAAATTCATTTTCTGAATGCCATATCAAACCTTATCGATAATGCTATAAAGTACTCGGGAGGAAAGCCGGATATTACAATTTCCACTCAAAACATAAAAAACGGTATTCAGATCACAATTGAAGATAAAGGAATCGGCATAAGTAAAGAGAATCTCAAAA
Source organism: uncultured Rikenellaceae bacterium (assembly GCA_964411285.1). Taxonomy (GTDB): domain Bacteria; phylum Bacteroidota; class Bacteroidia; order Bacteroidales; family VadinHA17; genus LD21. Next base: position 1,839 of record CAYPKL010000226.1, on the reverse strand, counting down.
GGATTTATGATAAGTTTTATCGTGTACATTCCGGGAATGTACATAATGTAAAAGGGTTTGGTCTTGGTTTAAGTTATGTGAAGAAGATTACTGAGGAGCATAACGGGAAGATCAGAACTGAAAGTCAGCTAAATAAAGGAACTAAATTCATATTGTTTTTCCCACAAAACGGAATTAAATGAACAAGAAAATTCTGCTCGCCGAAGATGACAGCAACCTTGGTCCTTTGTTGAGGACCTATCTTGCTGCAAAGAACTACGATACTACTCTGGCTATGACAGGGAAATCAGCCTATAAAGCATTTCCCAATGAATTATTTGATCTCTGCATTCTTGATATTATGATGCCGGAAATGGATGGTTTGACCCTGGCTAAGTCTATCAGGAATATCAATCCTTTAATACCGATTATTTTTCTGACTGCAAAAAATCAGAAAGAAGACATTATCGAAGGATTCAAAACCGGAGCCGATGATTATATTACAAAACCTTTTTCGATGGAGGAGCTTCTTTATCGGATTGAGGCTATCCTGAGACGAACTATTTCTTCAGATATAATAAAAGATGAAGATGTTTTCAATATCGGCGGATATTCATTTGATCATATAAGGCAACTGCTTACTTATGAGGATCAGAAAATTAATCTCACAACAAAGGAATCTGAACTTCTTAAATTACTCAGCCGCAATAAAAATGAAGTTCTGGAAAGGAATTTTGCATTAAGAAGTATCTGGATTGACGATAATTACTTCAATGCCAGAAGCATGGATGTATATATTACAAGACTTAGAAAATATCTCAGGAAAGATCCTTCGGTAAAGATCCTGAATATTCACGGAAGAGGGTACAGGCTTATCTGCTAAAAAAATACCCTGATCAGTTTGTTAACCAATCAGGGTAATAAGTTTAGGTTAGATTGAAGGGCATGGTATTCTTATAACCCCCATTTTCAGGGCTCTAAAGTAATAATTTTTTTCAAACAAACTATAGATGACTGAAAATCTTTGATTTGTACAGGCGTGACTGAGCCTTTCCATAGACACTAATCAAGTTTAAGCACTGCCAGGAAAGCCTGCTGCGGCACTTCAACATTACCAATCTGCCTCATCCGCTTTTTCCCTTTCTTCTGCTTCTCAAGAAGCTTTCTCTTTCTGGTAATATCACCTCCGTAGCATTTTGCAGTTACATCTTTTCTTACAGCTTTTACGGTCTCTCTCGAAATTATCTTAGCACCAATGGCAGCCTGGATTGCAATATCAAATTGCTGGCGTGGGATCAGTTCCTTAAGTTTTATACACATTTTACGGCCGAACTCATAAGCATGACCTCTGAAAATAAGAGTAGAGAGAGCATCAACCATTTCTCCGTTAAGAAGAATATCAAGCCTTACGAGATCAGCTTTCTGATAAGTTGAATAGTAATAATCGAATGAAGCATACCCCTTGGAAATGCTTTTAAGCTTGTCGTAAAAATCAAAAACTATCTCGGAAAGAGGCATCTCGAAAGTGAGTTCAACCCTGTCGCGGGTAAGATAGACCTGGTTCTTAAGCGCCCCTCTTTTGTCAATGCAAAGCTTCATTATCGAACCGACATAATCTGCCTGGGTTATAACCTGGGCAATTATATATGGTTCTTCAATACGTTCAATATAATTAGAAAGAGGCAGTCCCGACGGATTATGAACATCGATCTCCTCCCCTTTTGTTGTAAACACCTTAAATGATACGTTCGGGACAGTGGTGATTACATCCATATCAAACTCCCTGTCAAGGCGTTCCTGAATGATTTCCATATGCAATAATCCGAGGAATCCGCATCTGAATCCAAATCCAAGAGCTGC
>CAYPKL010000225.1:0-10452 GCA_964411285.1 uncultured Rikenellaceae bacterium | reverse complement strand
CGGACTGGCAGCAGCCGGAACAGGAAATTTACCGCAATTTGTTGCTGTAAACACCGGAGATAGTTTCGTTACGGCCACCATAACAGTTGTTCCGCATTATTCGTTTGGTGGACTTACCTGCGATGGCACGGAGATGATATTTACAATATCTGTCAATCCGGTTCCACGAATCTTCCCTGTACCATCAGATACCATACTGTGCAGTAATAGCCTGACACGTATAAAACTGAGAAGCCCCAGCATATTTACAACCGGGAATACAGGGTTTAAATTCACTGCTTCATCTGCTGGCGGAGTGACGGGTTTTACGCCATCAGGGACAGGACTTTCAGGCAATTATATAATTGAGGATCGTCTTATTAATTCGACCGGGTCACCGCAGAGTGTTATTTACAGGCTTACTCCTGTAAGTCCGGCAGGATGTAATGATGGTCCGTCAGTAGATGTCACGGTTATAGTAGAGCCGGAGCCATCAGCGACGATAATCACGACAACTCCGGGAATATGCAACGGAGGAACAACAGGAGTCACGATCAGCAGTACAACTGTTACAACAAATCCAGACGATCTTAGCTATGAGATAACTGTGAGCAGCAGTGATGATACGCATTTAGGAGGGACGGCGTCGACCGGGCTTACATTAACAAATGGAGCTCTTCCATACACGATAACGGGGACTCTTACCAACAGCAGTGATGTACCGATAGTAGTTACCTTTACTGTTACGCCAAAGCTTGACGGCTGCAGTGATGGAACGCCGCAGAGTGTAACGGTTACAGTAGAGCCGACACCGTCAGCGACGATAATCACTACAACTCCGGTAATTTGCAACGGAGCGACAACAGGAGTTTCGATAAGCAGTGTAACAGTTACAACAAATCCTGGCGATCTTAGTTATGAAATAACAGTAAGAAGCAGTGATGATGCACACCTGGGAGGATCAGCGTCAACCGGACTGACAGTGACAAATGGAGATCTTCCTTACGCTATAACAGGGACACTTACCAACAGCGGTGATTACCCGATAGAAGTTACTTTTACGGTTACTCCTAAGCTTGACGGCTGCAGTGATGGAACGGCGAAAGAGGTAAAAGTAACAGTAAATCCAACCCCAAGAGTGGTTGCCACTAATATTAAACCTGAAATATGTTATGCTGATCTTACTGAAATTACACTCATTTCACCAACAACAATGACATCAGGAGAGATAAGGTTTGATTATGATATCAGTTTACCCGACAGCGTTTCGGGTAACAACCTGTCCGGAGAAAAACTGCAAGGTGAAACATTAAGCTATTCTTACAGGAATTACTCAGGGTCTGTCCAGCCTGCCATTTTTACGATCATTCCCAAGGTAGTCGGATTAAATTGCCCATCAGGAACTGAAACTATTTTAAATGTACAGCTTCATCCCAAGCCAATAAGAAAGGTTATAATCAAACAATTTACATGTGGAACAGGTTCCGGGAAAGCAGCTCTGAAAGCCATTATTTCAAAGGGTGCTGATCCGTATGAAATTGTCTGGACCGGTCCTCCCCGTGAAGTTCCCGGGATTGGTTTTGTCGATTACTATATGGAAGACTCAATAAGAATAGCTAACCTGTATGCCGGAAGATACACTTTATTTGTTTCAGACAACAATGGCTGCCAGGCGGATACTTCAATAGAAATTAACGATCTGACTGCAAATCCAATCCTTACCCCACTTACCAAACCAACAGGCCTTCATGTTTCATGTCCGGGAGGAAATGATGGAAGGGTTAATATCTATGTACGCAATGGTGGTACGCCTCCTTTCACATACTGGTTGGTACATAATGACACTGACACCTTATACACCGGAGTGTTTACCAATAGCCGTGATAAGGACCCTTCAGCTTTCATTGTTCAAACAGGTCTCAGTGCAGGTAGTTACAAATTTATTATCAAAGACTATTATAATTGCGAAATATATAAGACTGCAGAATTACTTGAACCCCCGCCAATAGAAATAAAATTTGATAAAAGTATTTTTAACAATTACAATATTTCATGCCTTGGTTACAAAAACGGTTATGTTCAGGCAACCGTTACGGGAGGGAACAATGGATATTTGTATAATTGGAGAGCAGCCTCAGGTTCCCTCGACGTGAGTACAAATAACAGCCTGCTGGACTCAATTCCTGCCGGCACTTACTATCTCGATATCACTGACGCATCGGGCTGCACTAGTACCGGAAGCGTTACTCTGATTGATCCTCCGGGTATGATCTTATCGGATTTCGATGTATCGCACAGCAGGGATGGTGACTTTCAGATCTCCTGCAATGGTGCAAGTGATGGATATATTAATATTTCCGTCACCGGGGGATCCGGTAATTATACTTATCTATGGGAAAGCACACCCCTGTATAGTGCCGTTTCCGAAGATATATCAGGTCTAAAGGCCGGAACGTATACATGTACCGTTACCGATATCAATGGTTGTATTCTGACGCCGCACCCTGTCTTTACTTTAAATCAGCCAGATATTCTGGAAATCTCCACAATGAGCTCATTGTCAGCAGACAGAGCATTTAATATTGACTGTCATGGTGGTACCGGTTCAATTGATGCTATTATTTCAGGCGGAAGCACCGGTAATTATATTTACAACTGGAGCACTGCCGACGGCTCCGGCATTATTGATGGGCAGGAGGATCAGAATGCCCTGATGGCGGGTTCATATAACCTCCGGGTAACTGACCTTAACGGCTGCACAGCACAAACAAATGTTATCCTGACCGAGCCGCAGGAGTTGACGATTGACCTTCTTCCAACTCATATTACATGCCAGTCGGGGACTTTTGACAATGGGTCAGTGAATCTGACTGTTACCGGAGGGATCGGGCCCTACAATTACATCTGGTCAAATGGTGTAACGGTACAGGATATAAGCGGTCTTACGGAGGGTTACTATTCAGTAACTGTTACTGATGCCAATGAATGCAGCAAAGAAGGTACGGTCAGAATAAATCTCCCTCCTCCATTATCATTTGAATTTGTGCCATCGGCGTATAGTGATGGTTATAATATCAGCTGTTTTGGAAGATCTGATGGATCAGTTAAGATAAATCATACAAGTGGCCTGGCCCCATATATATATAGCTGGCAGGGGCCTGATGGATTCTCGCAGAGCTCACAGGATATTTCAGAGTTAAAGGCGGGTGAGTACACTTTGTTTATAACAGATAGTAATTTATGTGAGGGATCCGGCACTATTTTACTCACCGAGCCAGGTAAGCTCTCAATGATAATTACTCCTTCCCTGAGTATAACTGAGGAACATAATATTAACTGCCAGGGAGAAAGCACGGGATCCATAAATGTTGAAGCCGTCAATAATGCAGGACCTGTTTCATATCTCTGGTCGGATGGGGTATTAGGTAATTTAAGAAACGGACTGCCGGCCGGTTCATATAAAGTTGTCATAACAGATTCAAATAATTGTCAGGAAGATTCTTTAATTGTACTTACCGAACCTGATTCCCTGATTCTTTCATTTGAAGTAAGCAAACCATTCTGTACAGATATGCCCGACGGAGCAATAAAACTAACCGTTTCGGGTGGCACAGGTACAGGTTATAATTATCTGTGGTCTGATAATTCTACAGATCAGGATTTAATTAATGTTTCATCGGGTTTATACAGTGTGGAAGTGACCGACCAGAACAATTGTACAGTTGGAAAATCTATGGTTTTAGAGCCGGTAAATGAGATCTGTCTTGAGATACCCAATGCTATTTCACCAAATGGTGATTTAATAAATGATGTCTGGAATATTGGTTTGAAAGAGCTATATCCTCAGATTGAAGTTACAATTTTCAACAGATGGGGAGAGATGATCTGGAAATCTGACACCGGTTATCCCCGACCATGGGATGGAAGAAGTAACGGGAAGATTCTTCCGATAGACTCTTATCATTATTTAATTGATATGCATAATGGATCAAAACCAGTAATTGGTCATGTTACTATAGTAAAATAAGCTTTTTCAGTGAAAAAACTGGCATTTATATCGATTGTTTTTCTTTTCTGTTCGGCTTTATCAGGACAGCAGCTTCCCTTATACAGCCAGTATCTATATAATAAATTTCTTATTAATCCTGCGGTAGCGGGAAGCGATGGTTATACAAGTTTTAACCTAACTGCACGGGAGCAATGGATTGGATATTCAGGAGCTCCAAGGACATTCTCCTTCAGCGGGCAGGGAAGGATCCTTAAACATGGATCTTCGGTAAAGACTTCCAGATCAGGTAATAATAAAGTGTTCAGACCAAAAAGTGATGGTAAAGTAGGAGTAGGAGGATATGTTTTCAGTGACAGGCACGGACTCGTCCAGCGAAATGGATTCGAGATATCTTATGCTTATCATATGTGGGTCCAGAGGAGTACACAGTTATCGATGGGAATTGCATTTACCGGCTACCACTTCAAAATTAACGAAAAGGAGATAAACTTTGAAGATCCGAATGAACCATGGCTGAACAACGAATTAAGAAGAGGGGTCTTTGTCCCTGATGCTGATTTTGGGATTTACATCCTTAATCCGAGATACAACATCGGTTTTTCATCTTCACAATTATTTGGTGCTGCAGCAAAAATCAGCGGTGAAGCGTATAATAGTTATAGTATGGACAGACATTATTACCTATTTGGATCCTACAGCTTCATCCATGAAATGAAATCCGAAATTCAGCCTTCAGCAATTATTATGATGTCGGAACAAATTAAACCAATGGCCGACATTGGCATTACATATACCTACGACCAGAAGATCTGGGCAGGTGTATCTTACAGAACCAGTAAAGCTGTGGTTGTTAATTTCGGTATCAGGCATACAAATCTTTATATGGGTTACTCATTCGATTTTACTCTCGCCGAGATACAGCGGGTAACGTACGGGACACATGAACTTACAGTAGCAATAAAACTAGGTGACAGCGCCAGAAAATACCGCTGGCTTGACCGTTATTAATGCTATATTTTTTTAAGAAAATAAATTAATGAGCTGCTTTTATAAATATCCCGTATTGAAAGCAAATTAAACCATCCTCCCCTGCATAATCCTTTGAAAAAGGCCATTTCTGAGCCAATGTTTTTTTCACTTAAGATGGAAATGTAAAATGTATCAAGCGGGAGGCTCTTTATCCTGGTTATTTTAAATCCGCCATTATCAGAAAATAGCTTGAAAGAAGAAAGATTAAAGTGCCACAGATGCCTTGGTACATCCCATGCGGCCCAAGAGCTTCCATAATATTCAGCATCAGACGAGTTACTGTTCGGTAAGGCAACAATACAAGTCCCACCGGGCTTCAGAAGCCGGCCTATCTCATCAGAATAAGAAAACGGATCATGGAAATGTTCCAGTACATGCCACATTGTAATACAGTCAAAACTATTATTGGAAAGAGAAGAAATATGTTCAGGCCTGAAAATTTCAAGGTCAAATTTTGAAATACCAAAATGGCGGGCTTTATCACCCGGCTCTATCCCGGTAACATCCCACCCGGCTTTTTTCATTGTTCCTGCAAAATACCCGGTACCGCAACCAATATCAAGAATTCTGCCATTTTTTAAACCTGTGGCACGTTCTGTCATTCTTTTCTTTTTGTACAACATTACATCCCGCGATACCCGATAAATACTGTTTATAATTCCTTTTGCATTATCATCATGTGAAACATATTCATCAGATTCATAATATTTCCCTATTGACTGTATATCAGGATAATCCTGTGTAAGAACAAACCCGCAATCAGAGCATCTGTAAATATCAAATTCTTCTTTGCTGATAAGATTATCGGTACATCTGAAATGAAGATGAATTTTATCAGAAGAACAAAGGGGGCATTTATTATGGTGGACCATTTTAAACAGCCGATGATTTTTTCTTCAGTTCAGTGTATGCAAATCCGGCAATAATAAGGATAAGGAGCAGGGAGCTGGCCAGAGAGACTTTGTTTCCTGAAGTATATGAGGAAGGTTGAAATACAAATCTGATTTCATGATCACCTTCAGGGGCAATCATTGCCCTCAGAACATAATTTGCTCTGAAATAACTGGTTTCTTTTCCATCAACATAACATCTCCATCCTGCCGGATAGTATATCTCTGAAAATACGATAAGCTTTTCCCCGTTTGCCGAATATTTATAAACCAGCTCATTTGGCTGGTAGGAAACAAGCGAAATGGTATCGTTTTCCTTTAACGGATAAGTTGCTTCTTTAACCTGATCCCTGAAACTGTCGTCTATTGCAGCTTCAAATGATGGATCCAATGAATTGACTGCCGCCAGTTCCTCATTGGCATTAGCTGAAAACCGGGGTTTCTCCGCAAACCAGGCATTGCCGAGAGCTTTTTGATTAACAATAGGCGGCATTTCAGGAGAGTAAATAATATATTTGGTATTGAGCATATTAATAGCCTGAGTGTTGTTGAACAAGGGCAATAATTCATCGATCGTCTTTGCATTTTTAGCTCCTTCAGCAAAGAGGGCAATATTACGGCTTATTGATGAGTCGATAAGTTCCTGGTATCTCTTAAGCTTTGCACCGTGATATCCTCCGATAGATTTGTGAAAATATGAGGTTGGCGAATTATCATTGAATGTCGAAACAGAAAGATTCAGGGTCCTGTAATAGGAGGGATCTTTAAGAATTTCTGCGTCGGCTGCTGTGGGAGCAAATGACTTCTGGATCAAGGAGGGTTTTTCAAATTTTTCCGAATTGAGGTACCTCTTATCAACACTCCACAGATCAAACATAATCAGTAATCCAACGATCAGGATAGAATACTCTTTTTTGAGTTTATTGAAAATAAACGCCACAATTGTTCCTGAAGCAAGCAATATCAGTATAAGCGATCTTAAGCTGTCGGCTCTTAAAAGGCTCTTCCTGTCAGTAATAAGAGCGGTTGTGAGCCAATCGGGATATTCGGTTTCGTATGGATTTAAGAATGATCCGGCAATACCGGGGAGAATCAGCAGCAGCAGCAGAAGTCCGCCCGTGACGCCGGCTGAAATATTCAGTCCTTTCAGGATCTCCTTTCTGGTCAGACTTCCTGAATAAAGATTTTTTAAAGCCAGGAATCCAAGCAGAGGTATGCAAAACTGTGCAATAACAAGAATCATCGTTACAGCCCTGAATTTGTTGTATCCCGGAAAGTAGTCGATAAAAAAATTTGTAAAAGGCATCAGGTTCTTACCCCAGGCCAGCATTAACGATAGCACGGTGGCAATGAGCAGCCACCATTTTTCAGAACCCTTAACAATCATCAGGCCGAAGATGAACAGAAATAAAACGATAGCTCCCACGTAATGAGGTCCGTCTGTTCCAGGCTGAGTGCCCCAGTATTTCATTACCTGGCCGGAAGCAGAAGCTGCATTGTGCTGCCTCAGGGCTTTAACTGTCTCGGAGTCCCTGTCAAATGGTTTGCTCGATCCACCTTTAAAGTCAGGGACTAAAAGGTTTAATGTTTCATCAATACCATAACTCCAGTAGGTAATATAGTCCTTGTTAAGACCTGTGGAAAAAATTTTGTTTTCGGCTGCAAGATCTGATTTACCTCTGCTTGAGTATTTGCCATATTCATATACTGTATATAGGTTCCCGAAATTAATTCCAATGGCAATTATTACCGGAACTATCAGTATGGCCGAGGTCTTCAGAAACCTTGCCACAGTTTTCCCTTTTACTGAAAAGATAAATTCAGTGACAATAAAAACCAGAAGGCAGATTAATGAATAATAGGTTATCTGAGGGTGATTTGCAAGTATCTCGAGCGAAAGAAAAACTGCGGTAAGAAGGGCTCCTTTCACAGCATTCCGGCGGTAAGCGTAGTAAACGGCGGCTATCATGGGAGCCATGTATGCCAGTGCTATTGCCTGGGTATTATGGCCGGCAGCAAGAATCTGGAAAAGGAATGAAGAAAGGCCGTAGGCAACAGCTCCTGCTGCAGAGAGCAGTGAACCTGCACCGAAGATCAGAAGCAAAAGATAGAACCCGGCCATCGACAGCAGCAAAACAGAAACAGGAGTCTGAAATAACCTGAGGAGACTGTCAACATGTTTCATGAGATTTCCCGGGTATTTTGTCGAAATAAGATAAGCAGGCATCCCGCTGAATATTGAATTCGTCCACAGAGGTTCTTTATTAAATTTAGCGCGGTAGTCCCTTATTTCCTGTGAGTTAATGTTTGAAACAGTCGAATCATTGGCTTTCAGGACCTTCCCTTCCAGTACCGGGTAGAAATAAGCAAATGAAATGATTATGAATAATATAACTGCTAACAGGTGAGGCACTGCCGGTTTGATCTTCTTAATAATTTCCATAAACATGAAATTTTGATACCTTATTTGATTTTGTGTTACAAAAGTATTTAAATACCTGAATACTATTCAATAGCAGACAATTTTATAGTTTGAAAATCAATTTGTAAATCCATTAAGGGATTTTAGATTATCCCTTAAATTACTGATCTTGGACCATTTGGCTACGAAACCTTTTGCTAATTGCAATTCAGCCGGCTCATAGAATTTGAACAGGTAAAGAATAAACGGAAAACCGATAATACATCCGGATTTTATTAAAAGACGCGGGATTATTTGAAATTCATTTATTAGCAATCCGACAAACGAAAGCAGTGCTCCGCAAATGAACATTACTGCTATTTTCTTTATTTCATATGGGATGTAGTATTCCTTCTGAGAATAATAATAATTCAGCAGCCAGTAAATCAATTGGGTTATAATAGTCGCAGTTGCGGCCCCGATAATATTCCATCGAGGTATTAAAATAATGTTCAGCAATATATTTAAGATACTTATTACTACCACATTAAACCCCACGATCCTGGTTTTCTTATTGATAATCAATCCATACGTGCTGGTTTCCCTCATATTTGTGAAAAAGACTGACAGCGACAACAGCGGTACAACAACAAATGCACTCCAGAATTCCGTAGACCCGGATATTACTTTAATAATTTCATAAGAAAAAAGTGAAATTGTAATAATACCGAGCATAAGGACAAAAGAAGAATAGAGACAGGTTTTGGAGTAAAATCTTTTGTTGTCGGGAGAATTGATCTTTTGCAATACCATTGGGGTAATTGCCATCTTTATCGAATCAACAATTACCAGCTTCAGGACAGAGGCTACCTTATAAGCCATTGCATAAATGGCTACATATTTAAGCAAAGCAAGCGAATTCAGCGAATACCTGTCAATAACTGTGAGGGATGCTGCAGCAACATTTGAAAGTAGCAGAGGAAATCCGTACCTGCTCATTGATCTGAATACCGGAAGGTCAAAAAATACTTTACTTTGTTTTACCGTATATCCTGAAAGCAGAACGATAAATAAAAAATTCCCGATTACCTGGGCAAGGTAAATCCCCATAATTCCGCTCCTTTTGAAAACTATCAGATAAATTGTCAGAATCAGGACTGCCACAAGTTTTACGGAGTTCATCACAGAAAAAAGGACCGATTTTGACTGGATTCGCATCAGGGTATTGATGATATTGTTTACCGACTGTAATGCTGTTGATAATATCAATAGTTTAAGAGCGCTGCTCCATCCTTCGTTACCGAAAATCATTGTGGAGATCTGGCGGGTAAAAGGGAAAAGCAATATGCAGAAAGAGAGGCTGATCACCACCTGGCTGGTGAGCGACATAAAAAATATTCCTTTCTGTTTATCTTCAAATTCCTTATCCCAATACCATCTCATCAGACTCTGCGGCATTCCGGAAGCCATAAGTGAGATTAAGATAAGTCCTGAGATATCAAGAAGGGCTATAACACCAAAATCATCAACCGAAAAATACTTAGGATCAGTGTACAGGGGTATCAGTATAAAACCGATCACCTTGATGGCAATATTCCCAAGTCCGTAAACAATGCTGTCTTTGAAAGATGTTTTTATCGATTTTAGCATAAAAAGATCCTGTTAAAATATTGATATGCATAAATATAACTTACTGCCATAGATAATATTAATTTTCAGTTGTTCTGACAATCTCCCCAGGGTATCCGATTAAAAAAACATCTGAATGGCATAAATTATTTCTTATTCCGGAGGATAGTTTTCTTATTATATAAACATAATTATTTAATAAGTTTTCCAGGAAAGGCTTTACCTCAAAAAACTCATGTGGATTATGATAAATTGCTATTGAAAAAACGGGTCTGAAACGAGTCAGGGTTTTTGTAGCCCCACGTGCAAATTCCAGTGCATTTCCTTCAATATCAACTTTAATAAACCTTGGCGATATTTTATACTTATCCACGATAAAATCGACCGACTTCTGGTCAATTTCAATCTCATCGTACTTACCTCTGTTTCGCAGCAGCGAAAATCCCGGAGACCCTGTATCGGCCAGTTTTACCGGCTTTCTGTCATCATCCGAAACTATACAGACATTTATTATT
>CAYPKL010000224.1:0-4472 GCA_964411285.1 uncultured Rikenellaceae bacterium | reverse complement strand
GGACAGGTTCTTAAAAGTATCTTTGATCCTGAGATCCCTGTGAATATTTATGACCTTGGACTCATTTATGACATAGCCATCGATGATGACCATATTGCACATATAACAATGACTTTAACGGCACCAAATTGCCCAATGGCTGATGAACTGATTGAAGAGGTTAAATACAAGGTGGCAGGGACAAAAGGGGTAAAGGATTGTGACATTAAACTGACATTTAATCCTCCATGGGATAAAAGCATGCTCAGCGAGGAAGCAAAGCTTGAATTGGGATTTCTTTAATAAATATCAATGAAAAATTCTGCTGAAAATGATCTTTCTGCTTCGATAAAGAAAAAAGCTCAGGAGCTTGGGTTTGACCTCTGCGGAATTGCACAGGCACAGAATCTGGAAAAGAATGGCGAAATCCTGCGAAAATGGTGTGAAGCAGGGATGAACGATAAAATAAATTATTTATCAAGGGACATTGAAAAACGTGCAAATCCCGTCATTCTTTTCCCGGGTGCAAAATCCCTTGTAGTAACAGGATTAAGTTATTTTTCAGACATAAAGCAAACAAAAACGGGTGTTCCTGTCCTTTCGAGATATACCTATGGCAAAGATTATCATGATGTTATTTCCATGAAATTGAATGAATTACTAGCTTTTATTAAGGATCGTAAACAGGAAACGGAAGGAAGATCGTATGTTGACTCCGGTTACATTCTTGAAAAAGCCTGGGCAAAAGAAGCAGGGCTCGGCTGGCAGGGGAAGCACACGATTGTGATTAACGAAAAAACAGGATCATTCTTCTTCATCGGGATACTTATCCTGAATATTACGCTGAAGTATGATAAACCTTACCTTGAAGATCACTGCGGTTTATGCAGAATATGCATTGATGAGTGTCCGACAGGTGCAATCAATAACGACCGGACAATAGATGCAAGAAAATGCATTGCCAATCTTACAATTGAGGGAAGAGGTCCTGTTCCTGAATATATATTGCCAATGATTGGGAAGCGGGTGTACGGCTGCGACAAATGCCAGGAGGTTTGTCCCTGGAATAAACATGCTAAAAAGAACGGGACTCCTGAATTTACGATTTCTGATGAGTTGGCCGGAATGACTCTTGAGGAGTGGCAGTCGCTTACACGAGAAAGGTTTGAAAGACTTTTTAAAAATTCAGCTATGGGCAGGGTGAAGTATGAAAAGCTTAAAGAGAATATACGACTTGTAACAAATTCATAAAGTAAGCAGGTTTGTTGATTTTTCCACAAAACTGAAGAACCAGCACCCTCAACCTGGCTTTGCCACTCCTTACTCAGCTTTTTTAAATTATCGCTTCAATTTCTGCCATAGATGCCTGGCGTAATTATCTTTTGCATTTATCTGATTTACTTTTGAAAATAATGGAGTTTGTTTTTACCTTTCTTTTAAAATTACGTCTTATTGATAAATAGTTCAGAAAGTTTTGATAGAAAAAGAACTAATAGAGCAGTGCAGGAAAGGCGACCTGCAGAATTTCAGAAAAGTTTTTGAGAAAACATCCCCATTTGTTTTTTCAACGGCTTTCAGGATGCTTGGCGATGAAGATAATGCAAGCGATGTGGTCCAGGAAACAATGATTACTATTTGGGAGAAGATTGAGAAGATCAGGACAGCAGAAAGCTTTAAAATATGGGTGTACAGAATAACTATTAACAAGTGTTATGATCTGATGAGAAAAAGGAAACAAAAACCTGAATACAGATTTGATGACCAGGCATGGGCGCTGATTTCAAACCATATTTCAGAGTACACGGTGTCGGATCTGGAAAACAAAGAAAATGCCATGATCATCAATCTTCTCACTGACAGGTTGAGCCCCAGGCAGAAATCTGTATTTATTCTTTCAGAAATAGAACAGATGTCGAATGAAGAAATAGCTGAAATTACGGGAATGTACAGGTCCTCGGTAAAAGCTAATCTTTATTATGCAAGGAAAAATATTGAAGCGATGATCCGGAAATACTTATAAAAATGGAGTACGAAAATACAGGTTATAAAAAGATTCTTGAATTACTAAGGAAATCCAGGCCATCTATGGCGCATCCTGAAGATGTTGAGAATGAAATAATAAAAAGAATCAGAGGGAAACAGGCAAAGTCTGGCAACCCCTTTGATCTTCTTGAAATTCTGTTTGGATGGGCTTATATCAGCTGGTTCAGAAGGAGCCTGGTGGCTGTTTCATTTTTATTGGTCTCGGTCTTCATCTATCAGCAGATAATCATTCTTAAACAGGTGAAAAGAATAGGCAATCAGCCCGTAGTGGTGGTTAAAAACGAATCCATGCCAGAATACACCGGGGCTTTAGGCAGCAAGCTTACAATTTTCAAATTTTCGAGTAAACTGACATCAGCAGGGGAGATCACTGTTTCTGACAGTCAACTCGAGCAGCTGCTGGAATCGTATGACAAGCTGCAATCAAAATACAGCAACCTTCTCAGGATCATAGAAAAAGATCCGGAGTTAAAAGAATACATTTATAAGAAACTAAAAGATGAAGAAAATAATAAACCTGAAATTTGAGATTATGGAAGGCAAAAAGTTAAAACTCATTGTATCTGTATTACTGGTTTTTGCTGCTTCATGCAATGAGCCGGAGACAGTAGTGACAAATATTGTTCATGCTGACGGTTCAGTTAACAGAAAAATTGAAATGAGGAATTCTGAAAAAAAGATTGAGATTTCCGGGATACAGGTTCCCCTCGACAGCACCTGGAGAATAAGGGATTCTCTGGAGATCAGTGCCAAAGGGGATACTCTCTGGATTAAACGGGCAGAAAAGCATTTTATGAATGCCGCAGACCTGACAAATGCCTATCGTGCCGACAGCGGTGCAAACAGGGAGACTACCCGAAGTGCAGAGTTTGGAAAGAGGTTCAAATGGTTTAATACCGAGTACAGGTTTGCAGAGATAATTGACAGGAAAATATCGCACGGGTATCCATTGTCGGTGTTTCTGAACCGGGAGGAGCTTCACTGGTTTTACACTCCGGATATTGAAAAGGAAAAGAAAAAAAATGGTACCGACAGCTTAAAGTACAAAGCCCTTAATGATACTGTCGATAAAAAAGCGGAAAAGTGGCTGTTTAAATGTCTTGTTTCAGAATGGATTTTTGAATTTGCCAGGCTTACAAAAGGCAGGTCAGGAGATAACCTCACCGAGGAGGCTTTAAAAAAACATGAGGACGAATTTATGAAGATTCTGGAAGCTAATGGTGACAAAGCTGACAGCCTGTGGTCGGATGGTACATTACTCAGGGAAATAATCGGCGAAGAAGACGCCGTTAAATTCAAGTCGGAAGCCGACTCGGCGGTTAATATAGCTGTTGAAAATATATTGATAGATTTCAAGGATTACACTGTCATGTCTGTAATGCCCGGAAAATTAACTGCCACCAATGGTTTTATTGATTCCTCCGGAGTAGTGTTATGGCCCGTCAAATCTGACTTTTTTCTGACTCAGGATTATGAGATGTGGGCTGAATCGAAGTCACAAAACAAATGGGCATGGGTATTAACAGGTATATTCATCCTTTTCGTGCTTACAGGAGTCATTCTTAGAAGAAAAAGGAAAGGCTGAAACCCTCAGCCCTTCCTAAAAACCTAATTAACCCAATTAACCCAAAAGAAAAATCTATATTAACTTTTATAGTCTTTTAACATCAGCATAAGTTTTTGCCGTGTAAAGAATATCCGGCTCTTTACAGTACCGATCTTTAATCCCAACTTATCGGCAATCTCATGGTATTTAAATCCATCAACATGCATTTTGAATGGTATTCTGAAATCATCGCTAAGAGAATCGATTGCTTTTTGTATCTCATCTTCCGCATATTTTGACTCGGGAGATACAAATCCCTTATCATGAGGCATGTTAAGATAATAAAGATCCTGTGTGCCGTCAATAATTGTGTTTTCTTTTACATTCCGTCTGTAATTGTTGATGAAAGTATTTTTCATTATTGTAAACACCCAGGCTTTAAGATTTGTATAATCTATAAATTTATCCTTGTAAGTTATTGCTTTAAGATAAGTATCCTGAACAAGATCCAGAGCGGTTTCACGATCTGCAGTAAGGCTCATTGCAAACCTGTGCAGGTTGCTCTTCATTTCTATAAGGCTGCTGTTGAAATCGTATGTTGTCATGGTCGTGTATGTGTTAAAAGTTGAACAAATGTAAAACAATAATATAAGATAAACAAATCTTAATATCCGTATATCCATTAAATCCGGAAGCATTCTAAATTACGGAATTTTATAAGCGATAGATAATAAGTATGTTAAGGTGGAATATCTGATTAATTTATAAATTACAGAAAAATTGTATTTTATCAAGAAAAGTCGTATTTATAAGTCTCTTCCGATATACGGCTCGTCTCCCTGCCCCTTCTCAAACAATCCACCTCATCCCCCGACCCCTTCTCCTGAAAGAGAAGGGGAGGAAA